>JAUSEJ010000634.1 GCA_030650265.1 Dehalococcoidia bacterium
GTACCCGTCTCAAATGGCAGGACGATTGTTAGCGTCAGGCAGGAACCGGGGTTGGAAGCGCTACTGTCTTCCTTGCAGAACGATGGCATCGATCCCGGGGAAGTCGGCATGGTCATCA
This sequence comes from Dehalococcoidia bacterium, assembly GCA_030650265.1. Next base: position 119 of record JAUSEJ010000634.1, read on the forward strand.
ACACACACGGCCACGGCGATCACTGCGAGTCTAGCCTTTGGTGGAAGGAGCAGATGGGAGCGGTAATAGCTTTGCACGAGGCCGACAAGGATCTATACGCCAAATCCGTGCGCGGCAACAATCAGCGACCGGCTACTGAAGGCCCCAGCGATCAGCCAGATCTGTTTCTGGCCGAGGGCGAGCTTCGGTTGGGCCACCCTGAATATCATGGCTTGCAGATCTTCCACACCCCTGGCCACTCCCCCGGAAGCATCTGCCTATACTCACCGGAGACCAAGGTTCTTATTGCCGGCGACGTAGTCTTCTTCCGGGCGGTGGGGCGCACCGATCTTCCCGGCGGTAGCGCTGCCAAACTGCGGGAGGGTATTCAGCGGCTAGCGGCGCTAGAGATCGATCACCTTCTAGCCGGCCATGCCTATGGCCACCCCGGGGTGATTAGCGGCAGGGAGGCGGTGGAGGCAAATTTCCGTTTTATACTCGGTTACGTACTGCGGTAATTATTGGGGGAGTTGGCCGCGGAAGAATCCAAAAACCGTGGCGAGACACCGACGCTGGTGCCGATTCTTCTGTGCAGGCGATGACCGATCTACTTGCTTTCCTGCACCAGCGGGACAGTCACCACACCATACTCTGTGGCGACCTTATCGGTATGCCTGCTGGCAGGCAGAACTGCCCACGAAATGATTAGCCCTGCAAAAGCAGCGATTGCGAGAAATCCAATTGCACCCATCTTCGTCCTCCACCTTAGCCGCAGCTATTCTCATCTACTATCAACATGATACCGCCCCCGGATAATGAAATCTACAGACTCTCCGCCTGAAGTTTCGACACTCAATCTTGTGCATTGCGCCCAAAGCGGGAAGAGTAGGAGGCGCCGACAGCTTTGGCGGCGCCTCCCATCGCATACCTAATCGACTTAAACCTGGTAGGCAACCTCGCCGTGTTGGGACTCATCCAGTCCCGCGAGCTCCTCGTCCTCCTTGACCCGCAGACCGATCACGAGGTCAACGAATTTGAGAATCACGAACGTAGCGCCCCCCGCATAGGCCCAGGTGATGGCCACTGCCAGCAACTGAATACCCAATTGACCGGGGTTGCCGTAGAACAGTCCAGTGCCGCCGGCGGCGTTGATCGCTGTCGTGGCGAAGAGGCCCGTCGCTATGGCGCCCCAGGTGCCGCCGATGCCATGGCAAGCCCAAACGTCGAGAGCATCGTCGATGCGCAGCAGGCTCCTAAGCTGGATAGCCAGGTAAGGGAAAATGCCGGCGCCAAGGCCGATGAGAATGGCGCCCTGCACATTGACAAAGCCTGACGCCGGGGTGATCGCCACCAATCCAGCGACAGCGCCAATAGCCGTTCCTATGGCACTGGGCCGACCGGTATGAATCCAACTGACGGTCATCCA
>JAUSEJ010000648.1 GCA_030650265.1 Dehalococcoidia bacterium
AGAAGCAGCGCTTCGTGCCAATCTCACGCTATCCGGGTATCGAGCGGGACATCGCCGTTATCGTAAATTCGGAAATCTCGATGGAGAAAGTGCGATCCATAATCCTCAAGGCCCCGCTGGCCCGAGAGGTGCGCCTCTTCGACGTATACAGCGGACCGCCGCTTCCGGCCGGGAAGAAGTCTCTGGCCTTCTCGGTCCTGTATCAGTCCAACGAGAAGACGCTCACCGACGAGGAAGTCAATCGCGGTCAGGAGAAGGTGCTTCGCGACCTGGAGCGACAAGTAGGGGCCGCTTTGCGAAGCTAGGACGACAAAACGATGTGTCCCGACAATACCATGCTCACCTGCCAGTTACTAGCACAACGGGCCAGCGTGTAGTATAATTCTACTCTAGTACGTGAACATTAATTGCATGAGAGAACTGAGATATGAAACTAGCGATTACAGGTAAGGGTGGAGTAGGGAAGACGACACTGGCTAGCCTTTTGGCCAGGTCATATGCGGCCGAGGGAAGGGTTGTCCTTGCCATTGATGCTGATCCCGATGCCAATCTCGGAGGAGCCCTGGGTTTCGGCGCCGATGAGGTGGCAAACCTCACGCCTGTCAGCGAGATGAAGGACCTTATCGAGGAAAGAACCGGCATGAGGCCTGGCACCACGGGCGGCATGTTCAAGCTGAATCCAAGGGTTGACGATATTCCGGAGCGATTTGCACTTCGCCATAATGGTGTTAGGCTTCTCATAATGGGCACGGTGAAGATGGGAGGCGGTGGCTGCGCCTGTCCTGAAGGTGTCCTTCTGAAGAGCCTGGTGAACCATCTCATGCTAGGCAGTCGCGAAGTGGTGATCATGGACATGGAGGCCGGCATCGAGCACATGGGTCGGGCCACGGCGCAAGCGGTGGACGCCTTCATTGTGGTTGTTGAGCCTGGTCGCCGCAGTGTCCAGACAGCGGAATCGATCAAGAAGCTGGCACTGGATATTGGCATTACCAAATGCTATGTAGTGGGGTCCAAGATCAAGAATGACGCAGACAGGGAGTTCATCAGCGTCAACCTGCCAGGCTTTGAGATACTGGGTTACCTCAGTTTAAGTGAGAAGATCGCTGAAGCGGATCGCCGGGGTGTCAGTGCCTTCGACATTGACCCGAATGCGGTGGAAGAGGCAAATCGGATAAAGGCCCGACTGGAAGAACTTTGCAAAGGAGACTGAAACTGTGAGCAAGATGACGGTTGCTGACATCGACGTTGCAGGCAAGCGAGTACTGGTCAGAGTTGATTTCAACGTGCCGGTCGATCCCGAGACAGGGGCAATTCTTAACGATAGTCGTATAAGGGGAGCCCTCCCTACTCTTAGCTACCTCATTTCGAAGGGTGCTAAGGTTATATTGGTGACACACTTCGGGCGTCCGGCAGGCAAGGTCGTGGAGAGCATGCGGCTGGACAAGATCGCCGTTCGTCTGCAGGAGCTTCTAGGGAAGCCAGTCAGAAAGATCGACACGGTCATTGGCCCGGAAGCGGAGCAGGCCGCCGCGGCGC
>JAUSEJ010000649.1 GCA_030650265.1 Dehalococcoidia bacterium
ACAGGATTTCGGGACATTATTGAGCTGAAACGACCTGATGCTGAGGTTCTGCGATTCGACAACAACCATCGGAATTATTTCTTCTCTAGCGACGTGTCGAGAGTAATTGGTCAATGTCATCGATACCTAGACATCTTTTACGACCATGCCAAGAATGGTCTGCTTGACCATCCAGAGATAGTAGCTTACCATCCTCGTGCCACTATTGTCATCGGTAGGTCGGTTGGATGGACTGAAGAGAAACTAAAGGCATTCCACGGGTTGAACCATCGGCTCATTGACATGAATATCATCACATATGACCACCTCCTGGCGCAAGGCAAGAGACTGGTTGAAATGCTTAGCCCAGGGGCTAATACAATTGAGACAATGGTGGAAGTGGACGCCTTGCCGTTCTAGACAATGTCTATTAACTTGGCATCTAAATCCCATGGGTCACCTTATTTAAGCAGATGTCAATAACTGCACGATCTGATCCACGGCTCTTGATCAGTGTGCGACAATCAATGACCGACTGAATACTCATAACGTTTCACGTTTGCTTTCTAGGTGTACTACCGTGCCTGGACCGGTCTTAATCACTGGCAGACGTCTAACGACTCGAACTATCGTGGGGTATCTGGATGTCCTTACAAGAGATATTGCACTCCGGCCAACTGGCCGTAACCACCGAGGTGATTCCGCCCAAGGGAACCGACCTATCGAAGTTCCTTGCCGGTATCAGGCACGTGCGCGGTCTCGTGCACGCGGTCGACGTGGCTGACCATCCCAGGGCGGTGGCAAGGATGAGCAACCTCGCCATGGCTCATCTGGTGTCCGAGGCCGGTTGCGACCCCATTCTTGTGCTTACCTGCCGCGATCACAATGTGCTCGGCCTGCAGGGCACGATTCTGGGCGTCAATGCTCTCGGGATCGAAAACGTCATGTGCGTACACGGTGATCCACCCGCCGGTGGCGACCACCCCAAGGCAAGTGGTGTTTACGAGGTTAGCACGACAAAGCTGATCAGCATGGTGAGGGGACTGGCGGCCGGCGCCGACCTGGCGGGAAATTCGCTTCACGGCACGCCCCGTATCTTCGTGGGAGCGGGCGCCGACCCGGGCTGCGATTCCCTCGCTCACGAAGTAGCATACATGGAGCGCAAAGTCGCAGCCGGCGCCCAGTTCTTTCAGACCCAGTCCGTCTACGATCTCGACACTTTCGCTCGTTTTCGCGCGGCGACACGCCATCTGGCTGTTCCCGTGCTGGCCGGTATCTTCCTCGTCGAATCAGCCACGCTGGCCCGCCGCATCAACACTACCATGCGCGGTTGCCACATTCCGGAGTGGCTCATCCAGAAGCTCGACGACAGTCCCAAGCCTTTGGAAACCATGGCTGAGACCGCCGTCGAGCTCGCTAGAGGCCTCGCCACTCTGGCTGACGGTGTGCATATCATGTCGCTGAACCGGCTCGAAGTCGTCGCCCGCGTAATCCGGGGCGCCGGCCTCGCCTAGTGAAGAGAAGACTACTCCTCCATCAGTTCCATTTCAACGCCACAGCAAACCAACTCACCGCCGCCGACCACCGCTACTACGATCTCGTTGCCGCAGACATTGCAGATATACCTTTCGCCGACTGTTTGGACGCTCATTTCACTGTCTCCTTCTAAAGTAACTATTGAACTCGAGCCTGTCGCTCATAACAGAGGGACATACAATATTATAGCAATTTGGGGCCCATTATGTAAGTGATTCCTTTGCTGTGCCCAGCAGATGCAGCATCTCCCTGAGATCTGTCGTAGGCGCCTGACAGCTATGGTCAATACACACGTAGGCCGTAGTCTCATCGCCCAGCGGGGGTTGGTCTTTGATGAAGTCGGCGATTGACTCGATCGCGGGCGAAGGTTGATCCGTTGGCCGGAAAAGCAGGACGAGGTTGGGAAGGAATACACCGTGAGCCGCACGAAGCATCTCACTCGTGCTGCCGGCACCGGCCTTCCCTATGATGGTAAGATCCTGCGCTGGCCCGAGAGCGAAATCCACCGCCGAGAGAAAATGGGTGTAGGCAATCGGGCTCCGTCGCACGTTTTCGGCGAAGGCCCGGCCCAGTTCCGCCGCCCTCGTCTCGAGGTTGACGTCACCGGTGATGCGTCCCAACCTAAGGAGGTTCAACATCTGCACTGCATTGCCGGAAGGGATAGCGCCATCGTAGGACTCCTTCTGACGAACAATAAGAATCTCGGCGTCATCGGCCGATAGAAAGTAGCCGCCGTTCTTCCAGTCCCAGAAGTGCTTGTTAACTAGACTGTTTAGCTTCACAGCCACTTGTAAGTTGTGAACGTTGAGATTGGCGCTGTAGGTTTCCAAAAGGCCCCATATGAGGTAGGCGTAATCATTCATGTACGCGGGGATATCCGCCTGACCGTCGCGATACCTGTGCAAGAGACGGTCATCGGTTTTACTTAGATGCTCGAGGATGAAATCCACGGCTCGTTGGGCCGCCGTCGCGTACTGCTCTTCACCCAAAACCTGAGCGCCTTTGGCCAGGGCGGCGATCATGAGGCCGTTCCAGTCGGTCAGAATCTTGTCGTCCTTCGACGGGTGCACGCGTTTCGCCCGCTCGCGGTAGAGGCTCTCGCGGGAAGTTGACAGTCGACGCGCCAGTTCCAGCGGGTCAAGTCCCAGTTCTGAAGCGAGGTCTAGAAACGGACCCTTCTGGTAAAAAATGTTGGCGCCGGTATTCTCGCCACTGGCTTCCTCAGCGTAATTGCCCGACGCCGTAACGTTCAGGGCGCGACAGAAGAGATCTCCTTCTGTCGCGCCGAGAATGTCGCGAACCTGGGCGGCGGTCCAAACATAGAACTTGCCCTCCACACCTTCACTGTCGGCATCCTCGGCGGAGAAGAAACCTCCCTCCGGCGACGTCATGTCTCTTTGGACATACTGGAAGATCTCGCGGGCGGTATCGGCGTAGATCGCGCTTCCGGCGGCCTGATAGGCCTCGAGGTAGGCCAGGGCGAGCAGCGCCTGGTCGTAGAGCATCTTCTCGAAGTGAGGAACCAGCCAGACCTGATCGGTGGAGTAGCGATGGAAGCCAAAGCCGATCTGGTCAAAGATGCCCCCTAAACGCATGGCTTGCAGTGTCGTCTCGACGATGGATAGGGCCTGGCGATCGCCGGTGCGCTTCCAATAACGCAGCAAGAATAGCATATGGTGAGGAGTAGGGAACTTTGGCGCCTTGCCGAACCCGCCATGTTGGGGGTCGAAATTTCTGGCAAGCTGGGTGTAGGCAGCGTGCAGTTCCTCTATGCCCAAGGTCTCGCCCGGGCTGCCACTAGTTGCCTTGCGCAAGGCGGTGGCAAGCTTATCGGCGGTGTCTAACATCTCGGCGCGGCGGGAATGCCACAACTGTTGGATGCGGGGGACAAGTTCGATCATCCCGACGTGGCCAAAGGCGTTCTCCTTGGGGATATAGGTAGCGGCATAGAAAGGCTTCTTGTCCGGCGTCATCAGTATGGTGAGGGGCCAGCCGCCACTGCCGGTGAGCATCTGGCAGACGGCCATATAGATCATGTCGATATCTGGCCGTTCCTCGCGATCTACCTTGATGGAGACGAAGGTCTCATTCATTAACTCACCCACCCTGGCATCCTCAAACGACTCGTGGGCCATCACGTGGCACCAGTGGCAGGTCGAATAGCCAATGGAGAGAAAGATCGGCTTGTCCTCCCTCGCAGCCTTCGCAAAGGCCTCGTCGCCCCAGGGATACCAATCTACCGGATTGCCTGCATGTTGCAGGAGGTAAGGGCTTTTCTCCAAAGCCAGCCGGTTGTGCTGTTCAGTCGTCATCTATCTCTCGCTTTCTCGCCTGTGTATTCGGGTTTCTAGAACATGATAAACGTTGCCGGTAGATCGTGGTCTCCAATAGAACTTTAGCACTAGAGGTGAGCGCTGTCAATTCGCGAGCTTGACCTGAGTCCGGGGTTATGATAGCATTGGTAGAGCAGGCGAGATAGCATTTGCGTGTGTTGGCGGAGATGTGAGATGCAACCAATTCGAAAATTCATTCACAATCATTTGATCACGCGTACGCTGAGAGTGGCTTGGGCCTGGATGCTCATTCTTCTTGTCGCCGCATCGGTCGGAACCAACGGACCAGAGGCGGCGCCGCGCTTCTCCGCCAACGCCGAAACCATCCCCGTCGAAGGACTGCTCAATCTTGACGGAACACTGAACGTGAACGGGGCATGAGAGGCAGTCTCGACCTGCGCGGCTGGCAGGTGACGCTCGACTCTCAGCGCGGTCCGATGTTCACGCGGCAGGGCGAGCCAGGAGTGTCAGAATTAGCCAAGGGAGTGGACAGCGCTTTTGGTTCCGAGCCGCCTCAAGGTTCACCTTCGGTGTCGCTCCAGAGCGACTACTGGTCAGTTATGTCAAACGGCAGGCTAAACAACGAAGTGTATGCCATTGCTGTCAGCGAGAATGGCGATGTGTATGTTGGCGGCTTGTTCACTGCTGCCGCTGGCTATGCGGTGACCTTGAACTTCATTGCCAAGTTCAGTGGCGGCGCCTGGTCGGCTCTGCCACACAATGGGCTGAATAATGCGGTGAATACCATTGC
>JAUSEJ010000651.1 GCA_030650265.1 Dehalococcoidia bacterium
CCAGGATGCGGGGGCGAAGCATTGGCGAATGGGCGTGAAGGCCAGTCCGAGTCCCGGCGCCAACGCTTGGCCCCTACACGAGGATGGCAACTCGCGCAACCGTTCGTGAACACATAAGTCCCGTTATCTAAGGCTGGGCTATCGCGCCCACGTTGGCCAACTCGGCCGCTACGTCTTCCACCCCCAGCTCGTGGAGCTTGGATCGGGTTTGGAGGCCGGTGGCCGGGTCCCAGCCCCGATAGCCGTAGTACTCGGTCTTCAAGTCTTCGAACTTCTCGCGGTCGACGACAGCCCCGGTCTTCTGGAAAGGCTCGCCATCCTGGCCAGGCGCCCAGTTCTCCGCGTTAAGGTACTCGTTCTTCAACGGCACTTTGAAAAATGGCTCCCTCAGCCGGTCCGACTCCCGCCCCAGATGACCCTCGCGAACCAGGACGGCCCTCTGCATGTTGAACACCCGCTCGCCGATTGCGTAGAGACCTTCCTCGTCCGTCTCCCTTCCGGTCACCGCCGAGTAGATCTGGCTCTCGAGCGTTGGATCGCCCATGTGGTCGTCCGAGCATTCGACAAACATAATAGGCCAGGCAAAATCGCAGAGGATCAGGGATTCTTTGGCGAATTCCCGATCCTGAACCATTTTGGCCGCCCTGGCTTTCCCTTCGTAGGTAGACAAGTCGAAGGCAATCTCACTGCCCAAGAACCGCTTACTGATCTGCCTCAACAAGTCACTGGACATGTAGGCGCCCTTGGCCCCTTTCTGCCAATCGACCCATTTCAAGAGGAGCCGGCTCACATGATGAAGCTGCTGGATTGGCTGGCGAGGCTCCATGGCGTAAAGGATACCGGTTGTCATCAACATGCGCGGGCCATAAACGGCCGTTTGGTCGGCTTTCTGCAAAAAATCGGTGATCAGATCGGCGGAGTTCTGCCCGATGATTTCAGCCGCCCTGGTAGTGCCCTGGGCCAGGATATCGCCGATACCCTCCCGAAAGGCGATCTTCCTTGTGAGCGCCACCATGAACTCCAGGCTGCCTATCTTAGACATCGGCAACCCTGTGTTCTCCTCGGTCAGAATGCCGCCATAGAAGCAGCGAACGAGCCAGTAGATCATCGCCTCCATCACCATGGTCTCAAGTCCGTAGGCATCACAGAGCTTGTTGACGTGATATGGCACCTCTGTCTCGCCGCCATAGAATCTCTGCGCCCGCGCCGTGTAGAAGCTCGACGATTGGCACATGTGCTTGCCATGGCTTCCGTCCTCCGCCCGATAGCTGACTCTTGTCACGCAGAGGTTACAGCCGAAACACACGTCCCTCTTGAAACTGGAACCCTCGGCAGTTACCTTTTCCAGCGCTCCCTCCCGGAATCGCTTGAGGACCCGCACCCGCTCCACGAGCGCCTGGAGTCTATCCGGATCGGCAACCGGCACTTTGCCGCTGCCCCTCACCGCGATGGCTTTCAGCTTCTTCGACCCCATGACTGCCCCCGAGCTCCCACCACCGCTAGAATCGTTGTCGGCGAGAAGGCTGGCGAAGGCCACGCCATTGTCCCCGGCAGGTCCGGTGGCAATGACCCTGACATCGTGACCCAGCTCGCTCTTGATCGCCTCGCGCACCCCGATTGCACTTTGCTGCCAGAATTGCGAGGCGTCTCTGATTTCCACTACGTCGTCTCGAATGGACAGGTAGACCGGCTTCTCGGAAGCCCCCCGCACGACAAGTGCATCGTAACCTGCCAGCTTGAGCTGGACACCCCAAAAGCCGCCCACGTTGCAGTAATTGAAATGTTCGGGTACCGTGATCGGTGTTTTGGTGCAGATTTGCACGCGCGAGCCCCCCAATCCGGGCAAGCCGGCCAGCGGACCGGTCGCGAAGATCAGGCAGTTCTCCGGCTCGAGCGCCTTAGTCTGGGGTGGCACGAGGTCCCAATAGATCTTAGCGGCGAGACCGCGACCGCCGATGAACTGTTCAGCATATTCCTCGGTAGGAATGTGGCTGATCTCGCCTGATGTAAGGTCCACCTGTAGGATTCGCCCGGCATAACCGTATTCGCTGCTCATCAATCTTCCTCCACAATCTAAACGACAACACGAGGGATGCGGTATGAGCATGATAGCATACGATCTTCGGCGCTGGCAACTTACGAACCATTTCCGTTGACTTTGAGCGGGAAACCCCTATAATGTTCTTAGCTGGTTCGTCAATGAATAACAGGAATCAGCATGACAAAACCATGCGCAGGTCTGGCCACCAACCGGAGCAAGTCGTTCCAGACCAACATCACCCAACGAAAGCAATAGGAGGAGATACGAACATGCCTAAGATCACCGGTGGCCAGCTTGTGGCGAGAGCCCTGAAAGCGGAGGGAGTGGAGGCCATTTTCACTCTCAGCGGGGGACATATTATGTCCATCTACGATGGCTGC
>JAUSEJ010000654.1 GCA_030650265.1 Dehalococcoidia bacterium
CTGGAAGACAACCCTCGCAGCCTCTACGTCGACGAGGCACGTGGGAAGATCTACGTTCTCACCGACAAAAAGCTTTATCTCTCCGACCTGCCCAAGTAAGTAAGCCGCATTTGTTTGTCACAAGACACACTGTAGGGGCGAGCGTCCGCTAGCCCCTACGATATTCTCCATGATGATCAGGCGTGTTTCGGAATCCCCGTTCAGGCCCTCTTCTTTTTCTTGGGCACAACAGCCGGCCGGGGCTTGGGACGCAAGACCAGAAGATATAGTACCAGCAACGTCGACCCGACAAAGCCGAACAGGGAGATGATTTGGGCCTGCTGGAGGCCCCAGGCGACGATCTGCTCCTCTCGAACAAACGTGAGAATGAAACGGCCAACGGAATAGCCACCAGCGTAGAGGGCAAACAGCAAGCCGTCTGGTCGAAGGTTCGTGCGCAAGCGCAAGAACACGGCAAGGAGTACAAGGTTCCAGAGCATCTCATAAACCGGGTAGGGATGGGTCGGAACGCCCAGAAGAACGGGAGGTATAAGGGCGGCGGGGTTCTCGTAAATGAATCCCCAGGGAAGAGTAGTAGGATTGCCCCAGGCGTCGCCATTGATCGTGCAGGCAACACGACCGATGATCTGCCCGGTCAGCAAGGCGGGCACAGTAAGGTCCGCCACCGAACCCAGTGGCATCTTCTTATAGATGACGTAAAGGCTCCCTACGACCAGGCCGCCGGCGACGCCGCCCCAAATGGCCAGTCCCCCCTGCTGGAAGGCAAACATAGATAGGGGATTCGCCATGTAGTAATCCAGTTTGTCAAGAACGTGAAACAGCCGCGCGCCAACGATGCCGCCGATGACCCCGAGTAGGGCCAGCGTCTGGATATTATCCTCCGAAAGTCCCTTGCGCCTTGCCTCCCGCGAGGCTACCCAGACCGCCGCAATAACTGCCACGGCGATGGCCAGCCCGTACCAGCGGACCTCAATATTGCCAAGATGAAACAAAACGGGATCGATGCCAATTGGAATACCATTCATAGCGCTGTCTTCCCTCGCGATCTAGAACCTTACTGCGCACATTATAGTGAATCCTTGGTGACTTGTCCAAGTTAGCGATGAACATGATCGAATCCGAAATGAATTCGCATTGTTGTGCCATTTTGCTATAATTCGGGCTAACGAATAGCTGACAGACGGGAGAAGTGATAACCCAGATGGTGAACACAGTGGGGGAAATGAAGGATCCCACATTGACTGAGATCATTCGTCGCCTGGTTGAGGCGCTCCAGCCAGAGCAGATATATCTATTTGGCTCGCATGCTCGTGGGGACGCTACAGCTGAAAGCGACTATGACATGCTGGTGGTGGTCAAGGAACTAGCGGATGAGCCGTTCTTGCTTGAGCGGCAAGCTTATCGGGTCCTACTGGGCATGGCAACTCCAATGGACGTGGTTGTGATGAGCCGTGAACGCTTCGACAAGCGTCGTGGTGTCTCTGCGTCCCTACCGGCGACCGTTGAACGTGAAGGGAAGTTGCTATATGCTGCCTGAGCGTCTTGAGGAGACCCGAGATTGGTTAGGCAAGGCAATGGAAAACGTGCCCTAAGTCGTCTTCTCATCGTCGATTGGCTGCGTAATCACCGAGTAGCACTGCTCCACGATGCCTCGCCGCATGAGCTTGTCGGCCTCGATTAGGGTGGCCAGCAAGGGAAGTTCGGGCCGGGTGTGCGCTAGCATATCTCGCACCTGCCGCATTATATCCAAAGTCTTGTTGAAGGACATCATGACATCGCCATCGCTCAGGTCGACCTTCTCGACGATCTTCTGGAAGGTGGCGCCACGACACCAGGCGTGGACGATCCCGCTGAAAAACACGTTGTAGCCGGTGGAAATATGCAGGGAGTTCTCGGCTTCGGCCGCGAAGACCTTTTTCTGAAGAAGATCGAGCCGGCCGCGAACGGTCTTTAGTTTGTTTGACAGGGTGAATTCGTTGGCAAACTCCAAATCGCGGTCGTAGGCGAACCAGGAGAATACTTCGGCAACATCGGCTGGCGAACAGTTGTTCAGCAGACCCTGCTCCAGCATCTCGCAGATGATCAACGAGTTTGTATCGAACACATCCCGTAAGCTCTGAGCCTTCTGTGTCGGCACGCCTGCTCGCAGGTAGTCAAACCCCTCCAGAACGGTGGCGATGCCCTGAAGTATCTTGGCCATCCTCGTCTTCTGCATCATCAGCATCTTGTCGTATCGCCTTCTGATCTCATCCCGCTTACCTAGCTTGACTTCGATGGCCTTGATGTTCCTCTTGTGCTCGCTCTCACGCAGGCACTTGTGGCAAGGGTTGCGGGCGATGGCCTCCTCAAGTTGTTTGAGCTTTTCCGTTGCCTGGTGGGACTGATCGACGGTCGCCTGGATCTGGCCTCTCAGTTCCTTCTCTTTGTCCTCCCGGTAAGACCGGGCCCAGGCCTTCATGTCGGGCAGGTCGAGGGCCTTGAACTGGTTTCGCAGCGACTCATACCCCTCAGGACTGAGCAGATTCTCGAGGTTTCCCGCTTTGCCTCCGTCGGCCAGCAGGGATTCGGGAAGATCGAGCCGCGGTTGCCCGGCCGGCAAATAGTCCAGCAAACCGTATTCTTGGAGAGGGCGCACGGTCTCGCCAAAGATGAAATTGCCGATGCCACTCGACGGGCCGTTTCTGCCAACATAGACTCCCCAATCCAGCTTGTCGCTGTAGACCAACTCGCCGCCGCTAAATGATCGGATAGCCTTTCGCAGTCCGACCCGGTCGAGGTGGTGCCAGGGAAGCTCGCTCAGGCTATCTGTCAATTTCACCTCGGCCTGGGCGGCTTTCCGTACATCACTCTTCGCCTGAAGATGCGATCGCAGCAGTTCTTGATATCCAGGCAGTTCATCCTCAGTGCCGGTGAGGCAACCTCTCGTCATGCCCATAATCAGCGCTTCATGATCGTCGATGTCATGTTCCAACTCGCGCAGGTCGCTAGCCGTTTGGAATTCGAGCAGGCTGTTGTTCATCAGATTGAGCACTCTGTCGCCTGCCGGCGGATCCCACAAGTTGAGGACGCTGTTGTACCGGGTGGAAAAGGCGCTGGCAATGGGATGCATCTTCCCGGTGGCCACGGCGATCACCTCCTCGAAGGCGACCCAGGGGCTGTAGGGAACGACCACGTGGCCCTCTACGTCGATTCCGCGACGTCCGGCCCGTCCGGCCAGTTGCAAATACTCGTTGGGGATCAGCAAGCGTTTTACTTCGCCGTCAAACTTAGTCATACGGCCGATAACCACCGTTCTGGCAGGCATGTTGATACCCAACGACAACGTGTCGGTGGCAAAGACCACATCCATCAGGCCCTTGTTGAATAGCTCCTCAACAAGTTGCTTCAAAATGGGAAGAAGACCGGCGTGGTGGAATCCGATGCCACGGCGAACGAAACTGGCCATCATCTCCACCTGGTCAAGTTTGCGGTCATCCTCGGGCAAACGGCTCAGATAGGTGTTCAGTATGTCGTCGATCTCCTGGCGAGCCGCCTGGTCCACAGAGGCTCTTAGGCGAACCGGTAGGCATGCTGCGGCCGATTCTTCGGTATCCCGCCGGCTAAACATGAAGTATATGGCGGGCAGCATATCCCTGCCATTCAACATCTCCACAATCTCTTTTGGTTCGGGCTCCCGCCGGGCTTTCGTGCTCCCGGCCGGGATAACGCTCCGGCCGTTATCCTTCTTCCGGAAGGACCAATGACCCATACGGGCCCGTCTGGTCTCGCCGCCGATGCCGGCAAAGTGAGCGACCTGTCGCCCATCGCTTTCCAGAACGAGGTGAAGGGTGTCGTCGAGATAATAGTAGTGGCGAAGTGGCACGGGGCGTTCAAAATGCTTGATTAGTGTAACCGGACGGTGGGTCTTGGAGATCCAGGCCGCCACCTCGTCGGCGTTGGCTATGGTAGCGGACAGGCAGACCAGGCGGACGTGCATTGGACTACAGATGATCGCCTCTTCCCAGGTAGTGCCTCGCTCGGTATCGGCCAGGTAGTGAATCTCGTCGAAAATGACGTGCCCCACGTCGTCCAGTTCCCAGGGAGTCTGGATAAGCATATTGCGCAGTACCTCCGTGGTCATCACCAGGATGCGCCCGCGGGGGTTCACCACGACATCGCCAGTCAGCAGACCCGCAGCTTGGCCGTACTGATCGCGGAAATCGCGAAACTTCTGGTTGGATAGAGCCTTGATAGGGGTAGTGTAGATCGTTCGCAGGCCCTGCGCCTGATCGACAAACACGGCATACTCTGCCACCACAGTCTTGCCCGTCCCCGTCGGCGCTGCCACCATTACCGAGTTACCTTTACTAATACTTTCGATCGCTTCCTTCTGGAAGTCGTCGAGCTCGAAAGGATACAGCTTCAGAAAATCGTCCAAATTCTTTCTACTTCCCCACTGTTTCAGGCGGGTGCTGGATAGAAAAACACCGAGCATAATAAGCTCGGTATTCCTTGCGAATCCTATTCATCCCAACTAGATTATAGCAGTCTTGGGCCGAATTCGCAATTTCAGCTTTCAAATCCCTTGACAAGGTTAAATGCCTATGCTACTATACCGCTAACAATTGAATAGCCAGGCTCTTATCCAGAGAGGTGGAGGGAAACGGCCCTGTGAAGCCCGGCAACCCATTGAGGAGCGAGAGCAAGACGCCAAGGAGTTAGTAGCCTTCCCGGCCAGTGTCTTGCAGTTCCAAAGTAGGGTGCCAATTCCGGCAGATAACTCTGCAAGATGAGAGGACATTATCCGAGCATACCTCTTCATAAAGCAGAAGAGGTATTGTTTTTCCTCTCCGGGAACTCCTCTTGATTGATAAGTTCAGTGGTACCATGAATACAGTACTGCCCTGAGTGTCCATCCAGAAGCATGTAGCGCGTTGTCCTATCAGCTAGCTGCTTCTCGATGGTTAGTATCGCGGTATTTGCCGCTCATGATGGCGCCAGTGGCATGATCCCAAGAGATTGATGGACGTCCTTCCACAGGAAGGACGGGCGGTGGTCTCCCTTTTCTGGCGCTTTTGCGAAGGAGGAAACAGATGTCATACGTTAAAGGTTTGCGTTGCCGGGAGTGTGGTAAGGATTATCCCGAGCAAGCTATTCATGTTTGCGAGTTTTGCTTTGGCCCGTTGGAGGTCACTTACGACTATGAGGCCATCAAACGAGATATCTCACGGGAGAAGATCGCCCGGGGCCCGGTCACAATGTGGCGATATCGAGACCTACTTCCCGTGAACGGCGATAAGGTTATTGATCTTGGCACCGGATTTACTCCCCTTCTCCGCGCCGACAATCTAGCCAAGATTCTTGGTCTTGAAGAGCTCTATCTTAAGAATGACTGCGTGAACCCCAGCTACTCTTTCAAGGATAGAGTAGTATCGGTGGCCGCCACCAAGGCACTGGAGTTTGGCTTCGAGACCCTCGCCTGCGCCTCGACAGGGAACCTCGCCTGCGCCGTGGCTGCCCATGCGGCTAAGGCCGGGATGGCCGCCTACGTGTTCGTCCCTTCTGATCTGGAACAAGGCAAGATGCTCGGCGCCGCCATCTATCAGCCGACTTTGGTGGCCGTTGACGGGACCTATGACGAGGTCAACCGTCTATGCAGTGAGTTGGCCGATCGCAGCGGTTGGGCCTTCGTTAATATCAATGTTCGTCCGTACTACTCCGAAGGAAGCAAGACTTTGGGCTATGAAGTCGTGGAACAACTGGGATGGCGAGCGCCAGATCAGGCCATCGTGCCAATCGCGTCCGGATCATTGTTCTGCAAGATCTGGAAGGGATATAATGAACTGGTTAAGGTGGGCCTTCTCGATAAGGTGTCGACCCGTATGTTTGGCGCCCAGGCCGAGGGGAGCGCCCCCGTAGCCACCGCCTATGAAGCGGGAACCTTTAACATTCGTCCGGTCAAGGCTAAGACCATTGCCAAGTCGCTGGCCATTGGCAATCCCGCTGATGGCTACTATGCCCTCAAGGTAATGGAGGAGTCTGGAGGCGGCGCAACGGCCGTCACCGACGAAGAGGTGGTCGAGGGAATCATTTTGCTGGCTCGCACCGAGGGCATCTTCGCCGAGACGGCCGGTGGCGTAACCGTGGCCGCTCTAAAGAAAATGGTTGCCTCGGGCCTTATGCGGCGAGATGGCATTACCGTGGCCTACATAACAGGAAATGGCTTGAAGACCCAGGAGGCGGTCGCCGACCGTATGGCCCTGCCTCTTCACATTAAACCGACTCTGCATTCGTTCGAGGAGGAACTGGCCAAACGTCCCGATATTGTGGGCCTGTCCAATTAGACACGGCGGAAGGGGGTTTCAGTGAACAAGAAAAGGGTAAGATTCACCTTCCCGACTCAGCTTATTAGGGAGCCTGTCATCTTCCATCTTGGTAAACAGTATGGCATCGTCACCAATATACGTCGAGCCGATGTTTCCGACGAAAGAGGATGGGTGATCCTGGAGTTGGAGGGCGACGAAGACGATATCGAACGGGGCATCGCCTGGGTCGAAACCCAGGGCGTCCGCGTCGACCCCGCGATAGGCGACGTGGTAGAGTGAGGGGCAAATGGGAAATGGAGACTGCATCCAATAATATAGTTGAGAAAGGAACAACCGCCGATGAGCGTAAGAGTTCGTATTCCTACACCATTGCGCAAGCTTAGCAATGGCTCTAGCGAGGTGATGATAGATTGCACTTCAATAGCTAACTGCGTCAGCGATCTTGAGAGCCAGTATCCTGGCTTCCGGGAGAGACTATGCGACGAGGCCGGGGAGTTGAGACGCTTCGTTAACATCTACGTCAACGGGGAGGATGTGCGATTTCTGGACGGGTTGGCCACTCCCACCAAATCAGGCGACGAGATAAGCATCGTTCCGGCGGTCGCCGGCGGTCGCTAGCAGCAGCATCATCTTGAAGGCACAGCGGCCATAGTTGACTAAGCTAGTTGGATTTGTCCCATCTTTCAAGTCAGGGAGGGTTTGATATGGCATCAGAGATAAGGCCAGACCGGACCGTAGATTGCCGGGGCCTGTTGTGTCCCATGCCCATTGTCGAGACTAAACGGGCTATAGCCACTCTTGCCGTCGGGCAGATACTGGAAGTCCTTGCCACAGACCCGGGCTCTAAACGCGATATGCCGGCCTTCGCCAAGAACACCGGCAACGAACTGGTCGAGGCAGGTGAGGAAGGGAAAGTATTTCGCTTCTTAATTCGCAAGTCAAGCTGAAAGTAGCTTGCAAGGAGCTTCCATGGAAATCAACTCAGGGGAAATCAACTCAGGGGAAATCAACTCAGAGGAAATCAATTCAGAAGGCATGCCAGCCGGGCTCGAGGAGAAGATCGCCGCGCTCGTGGACGCCCGGGTCGACGCCATCCTTCAAGCCAGGCTGGAGCATCTGCTCGCCCTGAAGACGCAAGAGAAAGGCGATAGCCCGATTGGTCGCCGGCGTCTGGCCATCGTCGCCTCCAAGGGGACCCTGGATATGGCCTATCCGCCCCTCATTCTCTCCTCGACGGCCGCGGCCATGGGTTGGGAGGTGACCATTTTCTTCACCTTCTACGGCCTGGACATCATCAACCGGAAGAAACTGCGAAAGCTCAAAGTAGCGCCTGTGGGCAATCCCGCCATGCCGGTGCCGGTTCCCAATTTGCTCGGCGCCATACCGGGGATGACGGCCATGGCCACCAACATGATGAAGAGTTGGTTTACCAAGGCGCGCATTCCGTCTATCGAGGAGATGCTCGCCATCGCCAGGGAGAACGGGGTCGAGTTCATCGCCTGCACCACCACGATGGGGGTGATGGGAGTGAAGGAGAGCGACATCATCGAGGGGGCCACCATGGCTGGCGCCGCCGCCTTCCTCGACTACGCTGCCGAGGCTTCGGTTTCCTTGTTCGTCTAACCGGCCACAAACAGAAGTTGAACGCTGCTTTCCGGCCTGATTGGGATGTTACGCAGTGGTCGCTTTTTCATCACAGAGACATGGAGGCACGGTGTTTCTCCTGACTCTGTGGACGGCAAACCCTGTGTCATGTTTCTTCAGTCGTCGGAAAGAAGAATAGCAAACTCGCTACGTGCCTCCGTGGTTAACCATCGTATCTAGACAGCCCAGGCCAGCTTTTCCTTCTTCGATTTGACCCGGGAGTCTGCGTCGAGAACCTTCTTCCGCAGGCGTAGACTCTTGGGCGTGACCTCGAGCAACTCGTCGTCCTGCAAAAAGTCCAGGCTTTGCTCCAGGCTCAGGATGGTCGGCGGCGTGAGGATAACGGCGATGTCCGCGGTGGAGGACCGGATATTGGTCTGTTTCTTCTCTCTGGCTACGTTGATTTCCATATCGGTCGCCCGGGTGTTGACGCCGACGATCATCCCCTCGTAGACCATGGTCTGGGGAGGAATGAAGGTGATTCCCCGGCCCTGAGCGTTGTTGAGTCCGTAGGTAACAGCCTTGCCCGGTTCCGAGGCGATCAGAACGCCGTTACGAAGATTCGGCAAGGGGGCGCCAAGCGGCTCAAAGCGCAGGAATAGAGAGTTCAGGATCGTAGTTCCCCGCGAGAGGGTAAGCAACTGGCTGCGGAGACCAAGTAGGCCGCGAGTAGTAATCTCGTATACCAACCTAACGGTTCCGTCGGAATTGTCGGACTGGGAGTGAAGGATGCCCTTACGGCGGCCGACCTCGCCGGCCACGGCCCCGACGTAGACAGGCTCGACGTCAATGGTTAGCTCCTCGACAGGCTCGGAAGCAACACCGTTGATCATCTTGACGATGACCTGTGGCTTGCCGACCTGAAGCTCAAAGCCTTCCCGCCGCATATTCTCTATCAACACAGAGAGATGTAACTCGCCTCGACCCGATAGGACGAACTCGCCGGACTCTCCCATCTCGAGACGTAGCGAGACGTTTGTCTCCAACTCCCGTCTGAGTCGCTCGAGTATCTGTTGGCTGGTTACATTTCGCCCCTCTCGCCCGGCGAAGGGCGAGGTATTGGCCGTGACCGCCATCTTCAGCGTCGGCTCGCCGATCTCGATGGTCGGCAGGGCCTCTGGTACGCTGCTATCGGCAATGGTGTCGCCGATCCCGGCGTTCTTGATGCCGGTGACTGCCACGATATCGCCCGCTACGGCCTGATCTACCTCCACCCTCTTCAAGCCCTGGCTGACCAGAACCCGATCGATTCGGGCCACTTCGTCCTTCCCATTGGTAGGATCGACTGCCTTAATGAGGGCGACCGACAGGCCAGGTGTGGCGATCCCGCGTCGAATGCGGCCGATAGCGTAACGGCCCAGGTAGCTATCCCAGTCGAGGGCAGCGACCAGCATCTGGAAAGGTCCCTCGACGGTGACCTTCGGCGAAGGTATGTACCTGAGTATGGCATCAAAAATAGGAGTGAGGTCCGCGGGTTCCGTCATATCGTCCGGCATCTTGGCCCAGGCTTTGCCCTGGCGGGCAATCGAGTAGTAGATAGGAAAGTCGAGTTGGCGCTCGTCGGTGGCCAGGTCAAGGAAGAGATCGATGGTCTTGCTCACGACTTCCTCTACCCGGGCGTCGCGCTTGTCGATCTTATTGACGACCACGATCATGCGCAGGCCGCATTCGAGGGCCTTCTTGAGGACGAACTTGGTCTGGGGCATCGGGCCTTCTTGGGCGTCAATGACCAGGAGGGCGCCATCAGCCATATTGAGAGTCCGCTCAACCTCGCCGCTGAAATCGGCGTGGCCGGGAGTGTCAATAATGTTAATGCGTGTGTCCAAATAGTTGACGGCCGTGTTCTTGGCCAGGATCGTGATTCCCCGTTCCCGTTCCTGGTCATTCGAGTCCATGATCAGGGTCTGGCTCATAGCCGCCTCGTTTTCCCTGAACGTCTTCGACTGCTTCAGCAATCCATCGACCAAAGTAGTTTTCCCATGGTCGACATGAGCAATAATTGCAACGTTTCGCAAATCCATAAAAGAACTAGATTCCCCCTAACAATATCAAACCCATGAACCTTACCCTGTTACGCGTGATTTGTCAAACTTTGGGGCAGCACGAAGACTAATCGCCTCTTCGCCAATCTGGTTTTGAAGCCTGGGTGAAGTTCGCAGGGGTGAGCCCCGTGTAACCAACAGATACCCACATCGACCCTGGCAAAAAAGGAAAATATGTCTTAATAGTTTAGAGCGGCGACGGGCCATGATTCGGCCAAGCCTCAACATCCTGAAGGTGTGGCGTTGTCGCTCGTCGTTGAGCAAACGCCACCTATCCACAGGCTAACCGCCAACAAACATGGCCGAAGCGCCCAGGCATATGTTATTCCGCTTAAGTTACTGATCGCTTTCGGATTCGACTGCCCAAGCCCACACAACCGCAGCAGAATTCAATCATCAAGTCAAAATCCGGCTCGTGAGCTTGGGGCACAGCGGCAACTGCTTAGTCGTTCTTGGCCTCGGCGACCTGCGCATCAGCGCTTGTATGGAGATCCTCGAGTTCCTTCTGTTTATTCGCGATCTGAGTGTCGATGTCGACAATCGCTGAAGACTTGGCGGCTAACGCAGCCTGGTCCAAAGCTTTAGCGACCAGCATCGTGTGGGCGTCCTGACCGAGCGCCGCGATAGCCTTAGCCTTGGCTTCCTCGAGATCGTCAATTGCAGACTTAACGTGCTGGGAGTCCATAGCCTCCTTTGACCTGATGACCGCCTCTTGTGCCCGATCGGAGATTCCATCTCTTAACCCATCAAAAAAGCCTGGCACGCTGCACCTCCACAATTATAATTCGGCTTCCGGATCGTAGGGAACAGAAACCGGAACGCTGATACTATATTATCACAAGTCTGGTTGGTAGTAAATACACGGTAGTGTGCGAAGTATTGTGTCAATTTGATGGGGGTTGAGAATCAGGCGGTTCTCCTG
>JAUSEJ010000659.1 GCA_030650265.1 Dehalococcoidia bacterium
AGACGTCGAGGAATGGAGTATGCCTCGCTCGAACCCCCGTTCCGGCCTGGGCTGGAGAATTCTGCGAGTAGTTTTGCGCTACTTGCGTTGTTCGTGTCTCTTGAGCAAACACTGCCGTACTAATCAATGTTTCATTTCCAGCGAACGGTAATCCCCTGAGAAGAAACGCATGCCTTCTGTCTACCCCAATTAGCCCGTGGCGTTTGAATTTGGCGCTGTTTGGAAGTAGTTGGGCGTTTCCGGTTGCCATCCCTCGGGCGGGATGGCCAGGGCGCCACTATCGACGAGTTGAAAATATCGTCAATCCCTGCCGGTATCCCTCAGCAATGGCCGATATCATTTCCACCCTTGTAAGTTGCCACGCTTCCGCCGGGTTAGACAGAAACAGGGTTTCGCCCAATATGGCCGGCATTTGGGCGGCCCGCGAGGCGCCGCTCCCGGAACGTGGCGGACCAAGCACGAAGAGTGGATAGGCCCGACCATTGAAAACGCGGTAGTTCGAGTCCTCTTTGAGTCCTCTATTTTTCGTCGGATAGCCCAGCCCGTGAATATTATCCAATATCGCGGCGAGCGTCTCATCCGCCAGAGCCGCGTTAAAAGCGCCGAATGGCCGCTTTCCGTCGTACCATACCTCTGTGCCCGACATGTCGGGATTGCCCGATCCATTGTTGTGGATGGAAATGTATACGTCCGCCTGTTCCCGGTTGGCAAGGTCGAGCCTGGCCTGGAGGTCTTGCCGGGTGGCAGACGTGGCCTGCAAGGAGCCATCAGCCAACAAAGCGTTGGCCCGACTATCGTCTTCTCTGGCCAACACCACTTTCATCCCATCTTGTTCCAACAGCGACCGCAGTTCCTTAGCGATTGACAAGTTGACATTCTTCTCAGCCAACCCGGCGCCCGCCGCTCCCACCTCAGCCCCACCATGCCCTGGATCGAGGACAATGATCCGGGCGCGACCGCCGGCGGGCATGAACGGATGCAAGAGCAACGCCTGTGGGTCTGAATCCAGAGTTGCGGACCTCAGTGGCGGAGAGCCTCCCTGAGGCGCTGAACCGGATTGCCCGGGGCTCTCTTGATTTGGTCTCTCCGCCGCAGTCGAAAGCATAGCCACCGGCGGCATTGTCGGCGCCGGGCCGGGTTTCTCCGGTATAGCCGACGTCATTTGCGACGACCTGGCCTCAGCAGCGGGCAGTATATCGGGTGCAGAAGGCAAAGTCCCGACCGCCACCTTGTCCTCAAATAGAGACGGTAGAGTGCTCGCCGGCTGGATTGAATCTAACTCCCGTCCAACCTTCCCAACGCCAGGTTGACCGGAGGCGGAACAGCCCACCCACATCATCGCCACAAACATGAGAATCCCGATCATCCGTGTCCGACTCATGCCCTTGCTCCCCCCTAAACCACGCTTCTCGTCGCGGTTAGCAACTCTCGATAACCACTAAGAGCCTAACACAAATCGACCTGCTTGTCCACAGCTACGTGCCCTCAAATGCGACATATAAGACGATTGGTCACTGTCTGGCCTCTTTTCAGAGAGATCAGCCTTGCCGCTTTCCATTAGTCCTGGTAAAATACAGCCATGGCGATATGCAACCGAACATTAGTTCCGTACGGCGCCATGGCCCGTATCGATGAGCAGTTGACGAGATTCTCCATCTGCTACCCCGGTTGACACCACAGGGAGGCTGTTTTGCCACAGGACAGTATCGTCGTCAGAGGCGCGCGTGAGCATAACCTCAAGAACATAGATGTCTCGATCCCCAGAGATAAACTGGTGGTCATTACCGGACTGTCGGGGTCGGGCAAGAGTTCACTGGCCTTCGACACTATATACGCCGAAGGGCAGCGACGTTATGTCGAGTCGCTGTCTTCCTACGCTCGCCAATTTCTCGGTCGCCTCGAGAAGCCAGACGTCGACTATATTGAGGGGCTTTCTCCGGCTATTTCCATCGATCAGAAAGGGGTCACCCACAACCCCCGTTCCACTGTCGGCACGGTAACGGAGATCTATGATTATCTTCGTCTTCTCTTCGCCCGGGTTGGTCATCCACATTGTCCCAAATGTGGCAGAGAGATCGCAAGGCAATCGATCCAACAGATAGTCGACGCTATCATGGCGCTACCGGAAGGAACCCGTTTCATGATAATGGGGCCGGTTGTCAAGGACCGTAAAGGTGAGCATCAATCGGTGTTGGATGACGCCCGCAAGGCCGGCTTCGTCCGGGTAAGAGTGGATGGCACAATTCGCGATCTCTCGGACGTGATCGACCTCGCCAAGACCAAAAAGCACACGATTGAGATTGTTGTTGACCGGCTCGTGATCCGGAACGAAAACGGGGTCAATACGGACAGCGGGCGCATTGCCGATTCGGTAGAAACCGCTCTCAAGCTTGGTGCTGGCGTTGCGCTTGTCTCGGTGGTCGACGGCGAGGAGTCTCTGTTCTCCGAGCACTTCGCCTGCGTTCACTGCGGCATTAGCCTCGGCGAGATCGCTCCCCGCACCTTCAGCTTCAATAGTCCGCACGGCGCCTGTCCGACCTGCACCGGATTGGGTACAAAGCTGGAGATCGACCCTGACCTGGTCATCCCCAACAAGGACCTTAGTCTTGCCGAGGGAGCTGTGCTGCCGTGGGCTAAGAGAGCCACCGACAGCGCCTGGTTTAGCAAGCTTCTCGATGCTGTAGCGACGAAGTACGGTTTTTCCATCGATGAGCCCGTGGCCAATCTGTCGGAACAACATCTGCGCCTTATTCTCTACGGCAACAAGGAGGAGGTCGTCACCGTCCGGGTAGCCAACAAGTTCGGTCGAACCAGAGACTATGACGCTACGTTCGAAGGGGTGGTCCATAACCTCGAACGGCGGCACAAAGACACGGATTCCGACTACATTCGTGCCGAAATCGAAAGATACATGTCCTCGAAACCCTGCCCAGCCTGCAACGGCGCCCGACTCAAGCCCGAGTCATTGGCGGTTACCGTAGCCGACATGACAATCGTTCAGGTCACGGCCATGTCAATCGGCGAGGCAATCGGCTGGATCAACCTACTGGATGCCCACGTCGATCGGGGAGAAGAAGAATCCGGCTGGTACGAGACACGCGACAGCGGTGAGAGTTGGCCAGTCGCTTCCAAATCGGCAGCGGCTGGCGCCCGGCCCCGGCTTTCCGAGCGCGAGTTGATGATCGCCCAACAGATATTGAAAGAGATACGTTCCCGTCTCGGCTTTCTCATGGACGTGGGCCTCGACTACCTCACCTTAGACCGGCCGGCAGGCACCCTGAGCGGTGGGGAGGCCCAGCGAATCCGGCTCGCCACCCAGATCGGCAGTAGCCTGATGGGGGTCCTCTACGTCTGTGATGAGCCTTCCATTGGCCTTCATCCCGTTGATGGTAGCCGTCTTATCCGCACCCTTAAGAAGCTGCGAGACCTTGGCAATACTATCTTAATCGTCGAACACGATGAAGCGATGATGCGGGCGGCCGATTACATCGTGGATATGGGTCCCGGCGCCGGCGAGCATGGCGGCGAGGTTATCGTAGCCGGCACGCCAGAAGAGGTAATGGATTGTCCGGAATCACTCACGGGCCTCTATCTGAGCGGGCGGAAAACCATACCCCTGCGGGAAAAACGACGACTCCCCGGCGAGAAGCAACTGATCATACGCGGAGCCCGTGAGAACAACCTGAAAAACATCGACGTTCATATCCCTCTCGGCGTGCTGGTCTG
>JAUSEJ010000668.1 GCA_030650265.1 Dehalococcoidia bacterium
AAGGACCGCGAACGAGTTTGCGGGAATCGATGAGGGCATCGATGAATGCTTCGACGAAGAGTGGCGTCCCGCAAGCGCGGGCATCCAGGAGGGTAATCAGATCGCCGGGCGCCTTTCCCCCAAGAATGCCCTGAGCCAGCGCGGTCACCGCATCTCGCTCAAGGCGGGGAATGTCTATCTCCTCGGCTAACCCGGCTCGCCGAAGCGAGACTACTAGCGCCCGTAGACCACGGCAGGTATCTAAAGCATTGTCGCTGTAAGTGGCGAGCAGTAGCACCGGTTGATCGGCCAGGCCATGGGCGAGGAAATGCAGCAGCTCGAGCGAGGCGGGATCAGCCCACTGCACGTCGTCTAGGAAAAGGACAAGGGGTTTCTCCTTTATGAGTCGTTTCAGGAGGCGCAACACTGCCTCAAAGAGACGGGTCTTTTCGAGGGCAGGGTCACCCAATCCTTCCAGGGGAAGGACGGGAGAGGGAAGTCGAAGACCATCGAACAGACGTCCAAGATTTGGTAGGTCGCCCACTAGAAACTCTAGCCGAACTGAGTCCAAGCTGTATAGGAGGGGACCGAAAGCATTGAGGATAGGGGCATAGGCTAATCCGGCCCCCAACGGAGAGGCGTGTCCTTCCAGAACTGTGAAACCCAGTTCCTTCGCCAAAACGAGAGCTTCCCGGGCCAGGCGAGTCTTGCCGATGCCGGGCTGTCCGGTTAGGAAGATTGTGCTGCCTTCTCCTTCGGCGGCAAGATCTAACGCCGCAGTGAGGCGGCGCAGCTCCGCATCACGGCCGACGAAGGGCGATTTCGCTCTCGAACCCGGGAGGTTTCGAGCCGGAGCACAATCCTTGCGATCTCTAAGGCGCTTTTCCATGCCCATCACCTTCTGGGCTGACGCGACCTCTTTGTCGCCTACCAATGCAGAACTCTACAGTGTCACCAATTATACTTAGTTTCAGGGCAACAATCAATCGCAGCTTGAACTTCGATTCGGTTCGATTCAGGTTCACTCGGCCATGGCAGCAGTGCCGGATTCCTCAGAGAATCCGGCAAAAGGTTCATTTGCCGCGGAATGCGGCCTATGTCTGTATGGGCCAAAAGACCGTCCTAGAAGGTTTACTTCTCAGAAGTCTCTCGCGGCTGCTAAGACGTTGC
>JAUSEJ010000670.1 GCA_030650265.1 Dehalococcoidia bacterium
GGACGGGTTTTCAATTGGCCGCGCTCCCACTACGCCAGTGTAATCGCGGCGCTGACCGAGGCTGGTGTCCGGGTCATAGTCGTCGACGTACTGTTCGATGCGCCGACGGCGGAGGACGATGCGCTGGCGCGGGTCATTTCAGCGGGAAACGTGGTTCTGCCTGTTCTGGGCGAGTTGCCGGGCCAGACGCCAGCGGGCACGCTCGTGGCCTACGACGTCACCGTGTCGCCGGCGCCTGTACTGGTCGGCGCCGCCAGCGCGCTAGGGCACGCGAACGTCAACCCGGATGGCGATGGTACGGTGCGCCGCCAGCAACTGTCTATCAACATCGAGGGGAAGGAGACCCCATCCCTGGCCCTGGTGGCGGCAGCGCGTTACCTTCGCCGGCCGACCGTGCTGGAGGGACCTCCGGGCAATGACACTCTGCCTTTTGCCGGTCGGGCCATTCCTTTGTCTGATGGGAGACGGGGAATGCTCATCAACTTCATCGGTGCTCCCTACGAGGCGGGGCGACCATCGGCCTTTCCGGTTGTGTCCTTCGTGGACGTCTTGCGGGGCACGGCGGACCTGAAAGTGTTGAAGGACCGGGTGGTGCTGATTGGCGTTGCTGCCCTGGGATATGCCGACGACTACTGGACGCCATCTTCAATCGGCAGGAAGATGTCTGGCGTAGAGGTTCACGCCAACGCGGTGGAGACCTTGCTGCGACCGGCGTTTCTCCGGCCCATCGGATTCCCCGCGACCGCCGTCCTGATAATCGTGTTGTCCCTTCTCAGCGGTCTGGCGGCCTTTCGTCTTGGCATCGTTCGGTCTGCCGCTGTGGCGCTGGCCCTGGTGATCGTGTATCTTCTCGGGACTTTCACCCTGTTTGACTCGGGCGTACTCGCCAATCTGGTCTATCCAACCGTGGCGCCCATCTTGTCATTTGGTGTGATGGTCGTTTATCGGGTGCTGTTCGTTGAAGCGGACCAGCGAGCCGCCCGGCGTCTACTGGCTGGCTATCTCTCCCCCTCTGTTATGGCGGAAGTGCTCAAGGAACCCGACCGGCTCCAGTTGGGGGGAGAGAAACGTATGATGACCATTCTCTTTTCCGATATCAGGGGCTTCACGACCTACTCGGAGCAGTTGGAGTCAGGGGCTTTGGCCAGCCTACTGAACGAATACTTGACGGAGATGAGCGCCGTGGTCTTCGAGCAAGAGGGAGTGGTTGACAAGTATATTGGCGACGGCTTGATGGCGTTTTGGGGAGCGCCGATCGTGCAAGAGGATCACGCCCGCCGGGCCTGTCTGGCAGCCATCGGCATGATGGGCCGGCTAGCGGAGCTACACGTGCGATGGCGGGAGAGAGGCATTCCCCCTCTCAAGATCGGCATCGGGATCAATACAGGCGTTGTATCGGTGGGCAACATGGGTTCCAAGGAGAGGTTTTCCTACACGGTCATTGGTGATGCTGTCAACCTTGCCTCACGGGTAGAGGGTCTGACCAAACTATATGGTACAAATATGATTGTCAGCGAGGCGACCTTGAAAATGGCGGGGGAGGACCTGGAACATCGATTCCTCGACCTGGTGGCAGTCAAGGGCAAGCAAGAGCCGGTAGCCGTCTACGAATTGTCCCAGGTCATGGCTGGCGAGGACCCGGCGTTAGTCTCTGCCCGGCAGGATCTGCGCAAATTGTACGACGAAGGCCTGCGTTTGAGCGGTGAACGCCGCTGGCAGGAGGCGATGGCGACCTTCCAATCAATTCTGGCGAAATGGCCTGACGATGGGCCGTCGGCGTTCCACTTCAAGCGCTGCCATGAGCTGGCCGAGAGTCCGCCTTCGGCCGAATGGGATGGAGTCTACGTGGCCAAGACAAAGTAGCCTGGCAACTTCGGCCATTCCTCTTTTCTCTGCCTTACTCTAGCCCCGATCAACACGCTTGATGAAGTTCCGGTTTTGCGCGAAGATGAGTTATGAGCGACCGTCCGGGCGCTCCAGTTGTTTGAAGCAGGTGCATTATGGCGCTATACTGTAGGTAGCAGCAGATCGATCTTTGCTGCGGTTTCGGCAAAGGCAGCATCGGTAAGAGGAGTAGATGGATGGCAGAGGCTGGTGAAGTCACCAACGGGTTCGAGGCATTGGCACCGGCGGCTCCGAAATATCTGAACATCTCCGGCAAGCTAACCCCCTGGGCGGATGCCACGGTACACATCACTCAAGTGGGCTGGACAGCCATCTCGGCGGTGTTTGAGGGCATTCGCGCCTACTGGAACGCAGACGAGGAGAAGCTCTACATCTTTCAACTCGACGCGCACTTGAGGCGATTGGCCAACTCCATGAAGCTCATGCGTATGGTTCCTCCCCTGACGCCGGCTGAGGTTGGTAGGAGCCTGGTCGAACTGCTAAGGTTCAACGAACTCCGCGAGGACTCCTATATGCAGCCTTTGGCCTTTTTTTCGGGCGCTGTTCCTGGCTACCGGGCGGTTGAGGTGCCCACCACCGAGATCCTGCTGACCGCGAGGCCCAACGCTTCCTGTTTGTTGACGGGTAGGGTGAATCATTGCTGCATTAGTACCTGGGTCCGGCTGTCTGACAACTCCATGCCCCCGCGGGTCAAGGCGCTAGCCAACTACCAGAACAGCCGTCTGGTGGCCACAGAGGCGCGGGTCAACAACTACGATGCGGGCATCATCCTGAATAGTCAGGGAAAGGTATGTGAAGGAGGCGCGGCCTGCATCTACATCATTCGTGACGGCGTAGCTATTACCCCTCCAGTCACGGCCGGCATCCTCGAGAGCATCACGAGGCTGGTGGTGAAGGAGTTACTGGAGCGGGAACTGGGTGTGGCGACAATCGAGCGGGAAGTCGATCGCACCGAGCTATATATCGCCGATGAGGTGTTCTTCTGCGGCACCATGGCGGAGATAACCCCGATCGTCTCTGTTGATCGTTTCGACATTGGCGAGGGAAGAGTGGGACCGATTACGGCGCGGGTCGAGAAGCTTTACCACGATATCGTCCGCGGCATCGACAAGCGGTATGAACGTTGGCTAACGGAGGTCTAGATATTCCTCAGCGCCGTCCCGCCCGTGAGCGCAGGTGGCCGAAAGCTGATTTCTACTAAGAAACGAGGTAATTGTCATGATCATCGGTGTGCCGAGAGAGGTAAAGGACCACGAGTACAGGGTGGCGGCGACTCCCGAAGGTGTTGAGGAGTTGGTCCGGGCGGGACATGAGGTGCTCGTCGAGACTTTGGCGGGCGAGGGAAGCAGCCTAAGCGACAATTCCTACCGGGCGGCCGGGGCGCGACTGGTGGATTCCCCGACAGAGGTATTCCGTGGCGCTGAGATGATTCTCAAGGTCAAGGAGCCGATGGCGTCGGAGTTTGACCTCCTCTGCAGCAAGCAGATACTGTTTACCTTTCTACACCTGGCTGCCAATGAGAAGCTGACGCGAGCGCTCATCGAGAGGAGAGTAGCTTCAATCGGCTATGAGACAGTGCAGCTTGCCGACGGCAGCCTTCCTCTCTTAAGTCCGATGAGCGAGATAGCGGGTCGTCTTGCCGTGCAAGCGGGCGCCAACTACCTGGAGCGCCTTAACGGTGGTCGGGGTCTGCTTCTCGGCGGCGTGGCCGGTGTTCTTCCGGCAAAAGTGCTGATCATCGGCGGCGGAGTAGTGGGGATGAACTCCGCCCAGATCGCCCTGGGAATGGGCGCCGAGGTCACGGTTATCGACCTGAATATTGAAAGGCTTCGCCATCTCAGTCAGATCCTGCATGGAAACCTGCGAACCCTTGCCTCGAACTATCGAAATATTGCCAGCGCCGTGGCGGAATCCGACCTAGTCATTGGCGGCGTACTCGTTCCCGGAGCGCGGGCGCCGAAGCTGGTGGTAGAGGAGATGATCAAGGCCATGCAAGCCGGCTCGGTCGTGGTGGATGTCGCCATCGATCAGGGTGGCTGCATTGAGACCTGTCATCCCACAACCTATAGTGAGCCTACCTTCATCTTGGATGGTGTCATTCACTATGGTGTTACCAACATGCCGGCGGCCGTGCCCCGTACCTCGACCTATGCTCTGTCCAACGCTACCCTCCCCTACGTCATGCGGCTGGCGAAGCTTGGGGTGGAGAAGGCCGTTCGCCTTGATTCTTCGCTGGCCAAGGGAGTGAACGTTCTGGCAGGTTATGTTACCTATCGCGGCGTGGCCGAGGCCTTTGGGATCGAATATACGCCTCTGGAGCAGGCCTTGGGGCGAGACTGACGGGATAGGGGAAAAGGGGTCCTTCAGCTGAAGGAGGGGGAAAGAGAGAAGCGTGATATAATGGGGCTACTAATTCGCTGAGAGGGAGGCGCACATGTCCAGCGTGGATGCAATAAAGCAGGCCATTGAGTTGTTGCCTGATGATGAGTTTGTCGAATTGAGGAGGTGGCTCTCGGAGAAGGACTGGGTGAAGTGGGACAGTCGTATAGAGATGGATTCTAAGGCAGGCGACTTGGTTTTCCTCGCCGAGGAGGCATATGACCAGAAAAGCAAGGGAACACTGCGGGAGCTTTAGATGCAGCGAGCGATTGAACTCTTCTGGAAGTGCTTTGAAAGGCTTCCCAAGCCCATGCGAGAATTGTCTAATCGCAATTTCCGGCTGCTGAGGTCAGACCTTTGGCATTCTTCTCTCCATTTCAAGAAGGTTGGCAGCTTTTGGTCCGTTCGAATTGGCCTCCATCACAGAGCGCTTTCGGTTGAGGACGGGCAGGATTTCATCTGGGTCTGGATCGGCTCCCATGGTGC
>JAUSEJ010000693.1 GCA_030650265.1 Dehalococcoidia bacterium
CTGGAGCTGGGCATGCCCGAAGAGATGGTCTGGCGTCAGCCTTTCCCTGGTCCCGGTCTGGCGATTCGCGTTATCGGTGAGGTGACTAAAGAGAAGCTCGAAATACTGCGCTCGGTCGATTATGTTGTCATGAACGAAATCAAGAAGGCCAATCTATACCGGCAGCTCTGGCAGAGCTTCGCCGTCCTCACCGATGTTAAAAGCGTGGGGGTGATGGGCGATTACCGGACTTATGGCTACCTCGCCGCCATCCGTGCCGTGACCAGCGATGACGCCATGACAGCCGACTGGGCACGTCTCCCCTACGACCTCCTGGCACGAATCTCCAACCGCATCGTCAACGAAGTCCCCGGCGTGAACCGCGTCGTCTACGACATAACGTCGAAGCCGCCGTCAACGATTGAGTGGGAGTAAATTCTCTTAGAACAATGCAACAGCCGCAATCCCACTCACATCAAAATATTAGTGAATACGCCCACTTAGACATCGGGATGGATGCCCTTCCATGAGTTGTTAAACATTTTACTCGCTGCTTACCCCACTCCCTTCTTCGCCTCTTCCCAGAGGGCATTTTGCTCCTCAAGGGAAAGCCCGGCGAAGGTTACCCCACGCTCGCGGCATAGTTTTTCCATATAGGCAAAACGGCTATAAAAACGTGCGTTGGTTTCCCGTAGAGACGCCTCGCTGTCAATTCCCATCCGCCGAGCAATATTTACTAATGTAAAGAGCACGTCACCATACTCCTGCGCCCGCTCTTTAGCTGTACCGGCCTGCCGAAGTTCTTCAATCTCTTCGACCAGCTTATCAATAACGCCGTCGATGTCTTTCCAGTCGAAGCCCAACTGTGCCACCCGTTGCTGAATTGACTGGCTATAGGCCAGTGCCGGCATCTGCTTGGATACACCATCAAGGGCTGAAACCTCGCCGCGTTCTGTCTTCTTGATTGTCTCCCAGTTGTGCAACACGTCCGCCACACCATTCACCTTCACCGTGCCGAAGACATGGGGATGACGGCGGATCAATTTAGTGTTGATACCGGTGAGGACATCGGCCAACTCGAACTCGCCCGCTTCCTTAGCAACCCGGGCATGCAGAACAATCTGTAGCAGCAGGTCGCCCAGTTCCCCGCCCAAAGCAGACCAATCTTCTTTGTCGATGGTCTCCAGCACCTCGTAGCACTCTTCCAGCAGGTGCCCCCGCAGAGAGGCATGGGTCTGCTCGCGATCCCAGGGACAACCATCGGGCGCCCGTAATTTGGCCACTATATTTACCAGTGTACTGAACTGACCCAGATTTTTCGGATCTGACAACTAACCCTCCGTCCCGCTGTCCGGGACTATTTCAACTAGGCAAAACCGCCCCCACGAAATCCTTCTGCCCGCGTACAAACTCGGCGGCGGTCACCGCCCGTTTCCCTTCCAGTTGCACCTTCAAAACACCCAGCACCCCCGCCCCTGTGCCGACCCCGAAGGCGGCTTCCCCTTTGCCCTGAGCCACAACCTTCCCAATGTCGACATGGCCTTCGACAGAAAGAGGCACCACCTCGATTATCTTAAGCTGCTTGCCCTGCCACCGGGTGTAGCACCCCGGCCAGGGACTCAGGGCACGCACCCGCCGCCCCAGTTCGACAGCCGGGAGCGTCCAGTCAATCTCACCGTCGCCTTTATCGAATCTCCGGGTAAAAGTGGCCTGTGCCTCATCCTGGGGCTGGGGAGAAATCTCTCCCTTCATCCATCGA
>JAUSEJ010000694.1 GCA_030650265.1 Dehalococcoidia bacterium
GAACCGTAAATGGCATAAGTCATCTCTGTCGTCAATTCGTCGATAAGCGCGGTCGCCATTCTTCGTCCTCCTGTCAAATCAATCAATTCGCCAGCTCAGATCGGGCGCTTCAAGCTTGTTTGCTAGTATACCATATCTGCACCTACCCAACTATTGCGGCGACGACGACTTCGCCTTCAATCTTTACAACAGCCTGACACCATCTTAACGAAATCTACAGATTCGGGGGTTATGATGATATCAAGCTCGCAGTGTAGTAGGGGAACAGCAAGAGAGGAGGTGGAAAACGATGATAAGGTGACAGGCAAGAATTGAATTTTGGCGACGAGCAAAGGTAATCAAAGGTATTCAAAGGATGGAGGCAGAATCGTTGAAGAACAGACTATTGATCGTAGCTGGCGCCGGATTGGCGGTGATCCTGATCTCGGGTGCACTGATTGGCGTGGCTTTGGCGGCGGACCCGACGCCAAATAGTACTCCCGGTCCGGGGCAAGTATTCATTACCAAACTGGCTAAGATTCTTGGCATTCAAGAGCAGCAGTTGACAGACGCTGTCAAGATGGCCCAGACCGCGATGATCGACGAATCGGTCCAGGCCGGTAAGCTCACTCCGGAACAGGGAAACGCGCAAAAAGATCGCCTTAACAAAGGCAATGGCCTGGGCGCCCCCATGATGGGTGGCCGTGGTGGCCATGCTGGACCGCTCGGGCCCGGTAGACCGGAGGGACCCGGTATCGAGCGGGGCCTTGCGCCTATGCCCGGACATGACATCACCGGCGTGGCCGCACTGCTCGGCATGACGCCGGCAGATCTGACGACGGCGCTGAAGACAGGCAGGACTCTGGCCCAGATCGGTCAGGAGCACGGGCAGGCCAGGGAACCACTGAAGGCCGCAATTATTGCGAGCATACAGAAGAGCGTAGACCAGGCCGTAGCCGATGGCAAGCTTACCAAAGACAAAGCGGACACAATGATGAAGAACGCTAAGACGCAAGTCGACAAGATGCTCGATGAAAGCTTCAAGGCTCCAAACGGCCCGCCAAAAGGCCTGCCGCAGCGCAATCCGAACAAAACCTAGAGGCTTCTTCCCGGGGATAGTCAGGCGAGATAGGGCGGGTCGATGTCGATCCGCCCCTTCTGCTTTCTTGATCCCCGACCCGTTATCCGCTAAGTGAGTTGTCTTCATATAATCTTTATATCCTTGTGGTATGATCTGGCCTGTAAAGACAGTGGGGATGGTAAGTCAAGGAGTATCCCGGTGAATAAGAAAGTGCTGATTGTCGAGGACGACCGCAAGACTGCCGAACTTATCCAAATCTATCTTCAGAAGGATGGCTATCGTGTGACCATTGCTAGCGATGGCAAGAAGGCTCTCGAAATGGCCCGGAGAATCCTGCCTGACCTCGTCATCCTCGACCTGATGCTTCCCCAGATCGATGGGATGGATGTCTGCCGGCGCTTGAGAGCGGAGTCAAACGTGCCCGTCATCATGCTCACGGCGAGGAGTACGGAGGAAGACAAACTACAGGGACTCGAAATCGGCGCTGACGACTATATGACTAAACCCTTTAGCTCCAGGGAACTAATGGCAAGAATACGCGCGGTGTTGCGTCGCACCGATGAATCTGATGAGCAGGAGGCGCAAGACGTCATAATCGGCGATATATCCATTAGTTTGCTTCG
>JAUSEJ010000699.1 GCA_030650265.1 Dehalococcoidia bacterium
GCGATAGAAAGCATCCAATTGGTTGCCGGCATCGTTCAAGTAGTATTCCCGGCTGACGTCCTGACCGGCTTTGGC
This sequence comes from Dehalococcoidia bacterium, assembly GCA_030650265.1. The sequence continues at coordinate 76 of JAUSEJ010000699.1, forward strand.
GAGGATGTTGGCAAGAGCGCTTCCCAGTATGGCGCCCCGCCCGTTGCCGACGTGGAGCGGCCCGACCGGATTGGCGCTGACGAACTCGACCTGCACCTTCTCGCGTTTGCCAATATCGACGCAGCCGAAGTCGTCTCCTGCCGCCACGATTGCCTCGACCTGTGCTCTAAGCCAGCTATCGCTCAAGGTGAAGTTGACGAACCCCGGCGGCGCCACCTCGGCCTTTCCCAGTATGTTCGCCGCAGGCAGGTGGTTGATGAGAACCCTGGCGATGTCAAGCGGTTTCATTCTGGCTGCCCGCGCCAACTTCAGGGCGATGCTGCTCGCGTAGTCGCCATACTCGGGTTTCTGCGGCCGTTCCAGCGTTGCCTCGGCGAGGGAAACGGGCGGCAGTTCTCCCAGGGCGATCGCCCTCTGCGAGGCGGCCGCGAGTAGATCGAGTATCTGTTTTTTTACGGTCACGCTATGTTCTCCTGAAACCGCTATTTCTTCATGTTCTTGAGCGCGTCGTAGGCTGGCCGCGGATTACCTTTCTCGTCGGTAATGCTCCACCAGTACTGCTCATCCTTTTCGGTCCACTGGGCGGAGGCGATGTAGATGAGGCTCATGATGCCGATCCACGGTTTCCAGTGTTCCCTGGCATAAGTAAAGGCGCCGACCAAATAGGTAGCCTTTTGCTGCTCGGTCACGGCATGCCATTTGTACGGCGAGTCCGGGCGGGGGTCGCTGGTCCAGCCGAATTCGAGTATGGCCACCTGTTTCTTCTCATCGCCATTGGCCACCATTATCTGCCGCAGGTCCTCCACATGGCGAAAGGCATAGACTCTCTTGGCGCTCTCTGGACTGCCATCGCCGTTCGTCGCGGCCGGATCCTTGGCAATCTGAGCCGGGTCGGCCTCGGGAGGCGACTTAAAGCCGGCGGCGTGGACGCCCAGGACGTCGAAGTACTTGCTGGCGCCGGCGGTGTACATCTGTTGTAGGTACTCCGCGTCGGGCGTGGCAATGGCGCCCGAGGCTGTCGTCGGCGAAAGTCCGGCGGAGATGACAATGGCGTCAGGGTCGGCCGCCTTGATGGCCTGATAGGCAACCTTGAGTAAGTTGACATAATCAGTGGCGTTGGGTTGCTTTCCTTCCCACTCCCTGGCGAGGTTTGGCTCGTTCCAGATCTGGTAGGCCTTGATCTGTCCTTTGTATCTGGTGGCGAAGGCGGCGACAAAATCGCCAAAGTCCTGATTGTTCACGGGCGGCCCGTGAAGACCGGGGTCGGCGTTCCTTGGTCTTGCCCACATTGGCGAGATGTCAATTCTCGCCAGAACTTTGAGGTCCAAGGCGCTGGTGGCCTTGAGGATACGGTCGGGTTCGTTCCACTCGTATTGTCCCTTACCCTTTCCCTCGATCCAGGTCCAGGGGAACATCTGTTTGACCCAGTTAAACCCGGCGCCCTTGACCAAACTAAGGTCTCGCTGTGTGGCGCTGTTAGGGGTGCCCCAGACGAAGACTTGCATGGAGTATTCGGGGCTTGCCATGGCGCCTGGCACCGGCGTCGCCGCCGATTGATTGTTGCTCTGGCAACCCGACAAAATAGGGTTTACCACGAATAGCAGGCTGAAAACAAGCGATACCAGCCGGAGGAGTTTTCTTTTACGATGCGGCGTTGACGTGTTCGACAATGAATGGTTACCTTCTTTCCTGTCAGCTCAAATCGCTGACACGCTGCCATCTTTCCAAGAAGGACAGCACATGCTGGAACAGCAATCGATTCTCTGGCTTTGCCAGGTCAGGATCCTCGCCGAAGAGGGCGAGCGCCTCCCGGCGAGCCAGTTCAATTAGCCGGACATCGGATAGTTTCGCTATCTTCATGTCGGGCAAGCCGCTCTGCCGGGTGCCGAGGAATTCCCCCGGACCCCGCAATCTCATGTCTTCCTC
>JAUSEJ010000701.1 GCA_030650265.1 Dehalococcoidia bacterium
GCGCCCTACTTTGTCGAGGGCATCATTAACCTGAGGGGGAGAGTCATCCCCGTGGTGGACCTGCGGGCCTGCTTCAATCTGGAAACTATGCCGCACAGCAAGGAGACGCGGGTCCTGGTCGTCGAGATCAAACAATGGACGGTAGGATTGATCGTGGACCGGGTGTCGGAGGTCGTGGTACGGGGTCGGTGATTGAAGATGCCTCGCCGGTGGTCATCACGTCGGCCTCGCGCTATCTGCGGGGGATTGCCCGGTTGGAGGACAAGCTGATCGTGCTGCTCCATCTCGAGCAGATTATTTCCGTCGAGTCATTTGCGGACATGGGTTCGGTGAATTAGACGGCGAATCTGGCCATTAGAGTTTGACATTACTTCTATAGATGATCACACTGCTACCGGGAGCAGGACAAGTACCGGGGGATGGGTTAGACGGGTGATGCGGTGGTGGCCGGTGCTTGTAGGAAAGATTCGTTGGGGCTTGGTAGGCCTGGGCCGGGCAAAAACGTCTTGCGTAAACTACCGCGAATACATCGCTCGTGGTAATCAGGCAAGGCGGCCCCAACGGATTATCTCCCGGCTTCTTTCTTCCGGGCACACCTGATCAAGCTAAGACGAGGCTACACTGTCTTGAATAGTACCTCCGAGTGATTGCGCCATCACCCTAGTCCTCCTTCGGCTGAAGGACCAAAGGGAGAGGGGAGAGGACGCCACTACCTTTTATCGTTGGATTAGCGCCGGGGGGTAAGGTTGACTTTGGTCTGAAATGGGAGCGGTATGGCGTCTGTCTACTCGACCGTCACGCTTTTGGCCAGGTTTTTTGGCTGGTCGACGTCGCAGCCACGGCGGACGGCTATGTGGTAGGCCAACAGTTGGAGGGGAACAACCGTCAGGATCGGGTTGAGTAGCCGGCTGGCTTTGGGCACCCAGAGGACATGGTCGGACTTGGACTTGATGACCTCGTCGCCCTCCGTGGCCAGGGCGATGACGATACCGTCTCGCGCTCTTACCTCCTCGACGTTACTGAGAACCTTCTCGTAGACCCTGTCCTCGACGGCAATGACCACGATTGGCATTTTCTCGTCGATAAGGGCGATAGGGCCGTGCTTCATCTCCCCGGCCGGATAGCCCTCGGCGTGGATGTAGCTGATTTCCTTGAGCTTGAGGGCGCCCTCTAGGGCGATGGGATAGTTGATGCCGCGGCCGAGGAAGAGGAAATCTCTGCACTCGAAGAAGCGATGGGCCAACTGCTGATAGTGGTTATCGTTGGCGAGAAGATTGCCTACGAGGTTCGGCAGTCGGGCAAGGTCGTCAACATGCGCCTGCATCTGCGTCTCATCGAGTTTGCCCCGGACCTGGCCCAGATAGAGCGCGAGAAGGTAGAGGGCGACAAGCTGGGTGGTGAAGCTCTTGGTGGCGGCAACGCCAACTTCCAGGCCGGCGTGAGTATGGATGACGCCATCGGCAAGACGAGTCGCCTGGCTGCCGACGACGTTGCAGATGGTGATTTGCTTGACACCCCTGGCTTTCGCCTCTTCCATGGCGGCCAGAGTATCCACCGTCTCGCCTGATTGAGTGATCGAGATCAGGAGAGTCTCCTGGTCGACGAGAGGCTGGCGATAGCGGAATTCTGACCCGTAGTCTACCTCGACGGGGATGCCGGCCAGTTCTTCGATCATGAACTTGCCGACCAGAGCCGCATAATAGCTCGTGCCGCATGCGACGATGGCGATCCGCCGGAACGAGCGAATCTCGTCGCCAGTGAAGGGCACGTCTTCTAAGTAGATGTTCGGGGGGTCGAACTCGACCCGGCCTCTCAGAGCGTCCGTTATCCCTGTGGGCTGCTCCATTATCTCCTTCAGCATGAAGTGGCGATACCCACCGCGGGCGGCGGCAATTGGATCGTAGGCAACGGTAACGGGAGTCTTGTGTAGTAAGGAGCCGTCGATTTTAGTATAGGATGCTCCCAGGCGGGAGATGGTCGCCATCTCCATGCTATCGAGGAAGACAATGTTTCGCGTGTAGTTCAGAATGGCCGAAAGGTCGCTCGATATGTACATTTCGCCATCGGCGTGACCGATTACCAGGCCGCCAGCGTTGCCTATTCGCAGCGCCACGATCTTATCCGGTTCCGAATTTCTCATGGCGACGATGGCGTGGGCGCCCCGAATAAGCCCGGTCATCTTCCGGACCGATGTTTCGAGGTCATTTCCCTCGCTAACCAGTTTTTCGAGAAGGTGGACGAGGACCTCCGTGTCGGTTTGGGACTTGAACAGGTGTCCTTCGGCGACCAGTTGGGACTTGAGCGACACGTAGTTCTCCACAATGCCGTTGTGGATGACCACTATCTGGCCGCTACAGTCGAGGTGGGGGTGGGCGTTCTCGTCGGAGGGCTTGCCATGCGTGGCCCAGCGGGTGTGACCAATGCCTATGCAACCTTCTGGCGGTTGGCCATCGAGAGAGGCGATCAGTCTGCTCAGCTTGCCGACGCTTTTGCGGAGAACAAGGTTACCATCGTGGCCCAGGATGGCGATACCGGACGAGTCATACCCGCGGTACTCTAGCCGCTGTAATCCTTCCAGAACAATGGCCGCTGCCGGCCGGGTCCCAACGTAGCCAACTATACCGCACATAGTTTCTTCCTTCCTGATTGTCTCGCCTGATCGTCTCGGGAATTACCTGACGCCTGGACTCGCAACAGACGGGGACGAGCGACCCGTGTCAGGGCAGATCTTTGATGCACATAGATGCCGGCCTGCCATGACGTCGGGTGGCTTTCCTGTCGTCCTGGTCAAAGCCGCGATTATCTCACCAACGCTCCTGGCGGGAACCACCGGTGTCCCGCGTTCATCGCTGAGGTTCGCTGGCGTCAGTCCATCGAGAAAACGCTCTCCGTCGACGTCCAACATGTTGCGGGGAAGGAAGATGAGGTCATCCTTTCCGGTTGAGGGTCTTTCACGAAGAGCAGCCAGGACGTCAGACCCGGTTAGAAGGCCCGAGACCGTCACAGTCGGGCCAAAGAAATGGTTACTTATCGGCACAAGCTCAAAAGCGGCCATGTAGAATCGGTTGAGATCGTCGATTATCGCTTTGAAGGTCGGGGCAAAAAGGGCGCCAGTCACGACCAGAACTCTCCGGTTTCTCGCTTGTGAACCAGCTGACGATGAGTTGCCTTGCAGTTTTAGCTGGACGCGGCGCCATTCGTCGAGGAACTTGCGCGCCATGCCGATGCCGTTGCCTAGCTGGGGAAAGCCGTCATAGTAAGAGACCGACGGGATCGGCAGGCCCGCAACGAGGTACAGCTCATCGGCGGCGTAGACGAAGCGGCGCCCCGTGTCCCGGCGGAACTGTCTCTGGAAGATGGCAAGGTGGCTGATAATCGTCGCCGCCTCCCCGGCCGAGGGTCGGATTACGACGTTGTCTTTGCGCTCGATAGTATGTTTTGTGACGCCGACCGGCACGACGCCGACGGATTGCACAGTGGGAGAGAGCGAGGCCAGATCAGCAATCGTCGCCGCCAGGTGTGGTCCGTCGTTGACTCCGGCGCACAAGACGATCTGGGCGTGAACCTGAATCCTCATCTGGCCGAGCCGTCTGAGCTGCTCCATGATGTCAGGCGCCTTCGGGTTGCCCAGCATCTTCCGTCTCAGTTCGGGGTCGGTGGTATGAACCGAAACGTAGAGAGGACTGAGACGCTGAGACTGAAGGCGATCCCAATCGGCACTACGAAGATTAGTCAGGGTAACGAAGTTGCCGAAGAGGAAGCTGTGGAGGAGATCGTCGTCCTTGACATAAAGACTCTGGCGAAGGCCAGCGGGCAGACCTTCGACGAAGCAAAAGAAACACCGGTTAGAGCAGCGGCGAATGGCTTTGGCCTCACTCATAGCGACAGGCTATCTCCCAACTGCGCGATTTCCCGTACGACCTCATCGATCACCGAGTCCGGCGTGGAGGCGCCGGCGGTTATGCCAACTTTTCGCCGGCCGGCAAACCAGGCCGTTTGCAGATCTTTGAACGTCTCAATATGATAGGTGGTTACGCCGGCGCTATGGCAGATCTGGGCGAGATAACGGGTGTTGGCGCTATTCTTGCCGCCGACGACGATCATGAGATCGACTTCATGAGCGAGCTGGAGCGCGCATTCCTGACGGCGGGAGGTAGCGTCGCAGATAGTGTTGATGACACGAAGCTCGAGCAGGCTGCCCAGCTTGTTGTCTACTATTTGTTTTGTGAATTCGGCAAACCTACCCAGGCTCTGCGTGGTCTGGGAAATGATGCCCAGCCTCTTGGCCTTCGCCAGACCGGTGAGGCCTTCCGTCCAGTCTGTCGTTGCGATGGCCCTTTCGCCACCCCAGCCGAGGACGCCGCGCACTTCGGGATGATCGGGCTCGCCGAAGATAATCACGGCGAATCCCCCATCGGCTAATCTCTTGGCGGCTCGCTGGGCTTTCCGCACAAACGGGCAGGTAGTATCGATTACAGTTACGGCGTCTCTGGCCTCAACGGCGTTCATCAACCCGGGGCTGACCCCGTGAGAGGAGATGGCAACCACTTGACCCTTGATGCCGTCAAGGTCGGAGCAGACCTCTACCCCCAACGAATGCAGTTGATCTACCACCTGCTGATTGTGAACGATGGCTCCGAGTGTTTCTACCCGGCCATATTCCTCGGCGGCCTTCTCCACGAGTTCTATAGCCCGGCGCACGCCAAAGCAGAAGCCCTTTTCTTTTGCCTGTAGAATCTCCATGCGGCCGTCCTTCGCCAATTGCCGGTCCATTTTACTTGCTTTCGCCTTCGCCCGCCACTTCAGCCTGGCTATTCTGCTTGCCTGGGAGGTCTGCATAGAACCCGAGGTAACGGGGCGGCAGTAGTCCGGCGATCCGGTGCATGATCTCGTCGGCGCGACTGGACAGCATTTTGCTGTCGCTCCGTCCATCGATCGCCGGCAGGGCAAATGGAAGACCGATGACAACGCGGATGCGCGGTCTTTTGAGGATTACTGACAGTCCGTGGATCTCCTCGGTCCCCGTTATGCCTACTGGCAGGATGGTGGGCCGGGACCTATGGGCGATAAGGGCAACTCCAGCCTCAGCCCGGGTCATGCCATGGTGAGGGTTTCTTCTTCCTTCGGGAAAAACGCCCAGCGCTCCCCCCGTATCCAGAACTTTGGCGGCTCTGCGTAAGGCCTGTCGATCAGCTGTGTTTCTTTTGACGGGGAAGGTGCCGTAAGCCGTAATCAGGGCCGACAGCAAGGGGTGGCGGAACAACTCCTCCTTGCCCATGAAGTTGATCCGGCGGGGTATGGCCACGCCGAGAAGAGAAGGATCGGCGATGTGGAGGTGGTTGGAGACGACCAATAACGGTCCCTCTAGCGGCACGTTCTCTCTCCCGGTGACTTCAAGCCTGGCGAAGGCCAGCAGGAGCGCCTTCATGGCCAAATTAGCACAATCGTAGAAGAGATTCAACGGCAGCCCTCTGCCAAAGCCATGATCTGCTCTACAACCTCATTGATGGACAGGCGATCGGTGTCGACGATGACGGCGTCAACGGCTGGCTTCAGAGGTGAATCGGCTCTCTCGCTGTCCAGTTTGTCTCGCCTCATCAAGGCGAGAAGAATGGTTTCGAGATCGGCTGGCTGGCCGCGAGCCATCAATTCGTCGCCTCGTCGCCTCGCCCGCACTCCCGCCGAGGCGGTGAGGAATATCTTGAGGTCGGCGTCGGGCATGACCACAGTGCCGATATCCCGTCCCACCATGACCACCCTGCCGTTTCGCCCGATTCGCCGCTGCTGGACCACGAGAGCCAAACGGACACCGGGAACGGCGGAGACAAGCGAGACATTGGCTTCAACGTCAGGCTGGCGAATAGCCCAGGTAACGTCTTCGCCATCGATCATGACTGTGTACTGGCGACCATCGTCAACCGACGGCCGGCTGATTTCGATCGGATGGTTCTCCGCCATATTTGTAAGGCCTTCGGCATCGTCTGGCGCGACGCCTTTCTTGAGAGCAAGCCAGGTCATGGCCCTGTACATGGCGCCGGTATCGAGATAGAGATAGCCTAATCTCGTGGCTATTGCCAGTCCGACGACGCTCTTGCCGGTGGCGCTGGGACCGTCAACCGCTATTGTGACGGAAAAGGGCAACGTCTTATTGGTCAATTCAATTACCGTCCCGGAGCGATAAGACTTCCTTTGGGTTCAAGAAGCGGAATCTGCCTGCTGGTAGGCCGTCAAGCCTCAGAGGGCCGACTCTGACTCTAACCAGACGCTGCACCTCGTGACCCACGGCTTCGAGCATGCGTCGCACCTGCCGATTGCGACCCTCGTGGATGATTATCGTGAGTAGAGTATAGCGATCGGCCGCACGTTGGATTCTGACCGTGGCGGGAGAAGTCGGTCTTCCTTCCGTCTCGATAATGACTCCCTCTCGCAGTCGCTTGATCGCTGCTTCCGAGGGTCTCCCCCTGACCTCGACAAAGTATTCTTTGTCGAGGGCGTAGCGAGGATGGGTGAGGAGATTGGCGAACTCGCCATCGTCGGTCAGAATCATCAGACCTTCGGTCTGGAGATCCAATCGTCCCACCGGAAACAGCCGGTGATCTTTCAGGTCTGCGGCCCTGGCTATTTCGCTTTCTAACGGCGGAAAAACCCTCGCCGGATCATGGACCAGATCCATCACTGTCGGTCTTCCTCGCTGCTCCACGACGGTGGAAATATAGCCCACTGGCTTGTTAAGCATAACATACACGAGATCTGGCTTTGGGGCAACCCTGATGCCGTCTACTGTCACCACGTCCGAGGCCGGGTCCACCTTTGTGCCTGGTAGGATCACGGTCACCCTGTTGACCGCGGCCCGTCCCTGGGCAATCACTTCCTCGCAGCGACGCCGGGAGCCGATGCCTGACCGTGCCAGGTACTTTTGCAATCTCTCCTGATCGGCCATAAATTAGTCCTTCACCTTTAGCGGGTACTCTGCCACCTTTGATCCGGCGATAGAATATGAGGCAAGGCCCAAAGAAATAGGGGGAACGCCGGGAAGGGAATGCCTGTCGAAGCTCAGATTGAGGCTGATCCACCACTTCTCCCAAGGTCGAATTAGCAGAGTTCGTTTCGCCGGCATCTCAAAATGGTGGACTATGCCAGTTTCGTCGAGGAAGGCTGCCGTGGCAGGGGTGGGAAGGGTGGTCCAGACGAAGTTATTGAAGGCGTAATTCAGTATCTCGACGGAATCATCATTTCGGTTGTCCGCCCCCATTACGACTGTGAGAATACGGTGGCCGTTGCGGGCGGCTGTGGCCACCAGGCAGTTGCCGGCGTCGCCGGTGTAGCCTGTCTTGAAGCCATCGACGCCCGGCGCCGCGTCTTGCATCCGCAAAAGTGTATTGCTGTTGACCAGTCGGATGGGCCGGCTGGCGTAGATAGTCCTCTCCAAGGTCGCCGACATTTGATTTATCAACGGGTATTGCAGAATAGCTCTGGCAGTGACGGCAAGGTCGTAGGCGCTGCTGTAGTGGCCCTCTTCGTCCAACCCATGAGGGTTCATATACCGGGTATTCTTCAGGCCAAGCTCGGCCGCTTTGTCGTTCATCATCTTGACGAAGTTCTCCTCCGACCCGCCAACGTGATCGGCGACTGCCTCGGCCGCCTCGTTGGCCGACGGGAGGAACATGCCCCACAACAGATCCTCAATGGTGACGACATCGCCGATCCAGAGCCCCATGGAAGCGTATCCCACCAGGTGCTTCCAGTCGATGGTGACCTTGTCCGAAAGACGACCCTGCTCCATCGCCAGCAAACCGGTCATCATTTTGGTCGTGCTGGCGGGGGCAACCCTCAGGTTGGCGTTCTTCTCCCAGAGAACCCTGCCTGAGTCAAAATCCATGATTACCGCGGCATTTGCGGTCAACTTTGGCGGGGGGACAGGAGCGAATTGAGGAAGTTGCTGGACCCGAACGGGCAGCCGGGCCGCATCGGATTCTATGAGAGCGGGTGGGCCGAAGCCTAGCGAAAATAGCGAGGAAAAGATGCAAAGGATGCTGGCTAATCGCAAAAAGGCGTAGTTGGTATTGTTCTCGGCTGTTGTCAGCGCTCTCGCGCTGACCGGCCATCTATTCCTTGCGTCTGCCACTGGTCCTCCACGCACAGTTCGGAAAGAGACTGCGCCAGGCGCTTTGCCATTATAAGATGTTTGATCAGGCTCTAGCAACGCCTTCTTGCAAAGCTCCCGGCTGGGACGATGTCTCACCCTATGTTTTTAGAGAGGTGGGACCTCCGGCTTTCGGCTGTAGCAGATGCCATGAGTCGATGTTGGCGATTTCGTCTACCAGGCCCAGTTTCAGACACTCATGGGCAGAAAGGAACCTATCGCGCCCGGAGTAGATGAACCGGCGCCACCAGGAGGGATTATGCAATCCAGTCCGTCGAGCGAACAGTTCGCTGATGATGTTCTGGTAGAGATCTGATAGCTTGCGGTAGTCCTTGAAGACCTTCTCATCCTCACCCGAGAGATTCCAGCTCCCACTGTGGATCATCACCGTGGAGAAGTAGCCCATGGTTCGCCAGTCGCCAGCCTGAAGAAGAGTGGCTCCCATTGAGTAGGCGTAGCCAGTGACGATGGTATTGACCTTAACGGCGTACATCGCCCGAACTTTTTGAATCATCTCAATCATGGCGAAGCCAGCGCCGACGGTGCCGCCACCGGAGTTTATGTAGATCGATAGGGGCCGGTCGGGAAAGCCGTGCCGTTCCATTGACATTAGTAGCATCGACTTGGAAAACCTCTCGGCTTCGTCCGGGTTGATGTCCCCCACAAAATAGGCGCCCTGCTTGTCCAGATCGTCTCTGCGAGCATTGTACTGACGGATCAAGTCCTCAATCCGCATCGACATGGCGACTCTCCCTCCTGCTGTCTAGGATCCAATCAAAGGAATCATAGCAAAGGGTGTGCGCTAAGTCAAGGCGGTTTTTTGTCGTGGTTTGTCGCCGCACTGGGCAACTTATCGGGTCATTGGCGATAACCGACGAGGGCCAGCAGTAAGGCTAGCCATTGACCTCTGTCAGTAGCTGAGCACGGAACCCGGGATGAGCGATCGCTGCCAATGCCCTGGCCCGCTCTCTGAGGCTCTTGCCCCGCAGGTCGGCCACGCCGAATTCGGTGACGACGAAGTGAACATCGTGTCTCGGCGTAGTGACGGCGCATCCTTCGGGGAGTTTGGCGACAATGCGGGAAACCTGTCCCCGACTGGCGGTTGATTGTAGGGCTACTACCGATTTGCCTTCCGGTGCGAGGGAGGCGCCGCGAATGAAATCGATCTGGCCGCCCACACCGCTAATCTGGATGCCGCCTACGAACTCGGCGTTAACCTGGCCGGTGAGGTCAATTTGCACGGCAGAATTGACGGAGACGAGCCCTGTGATTTGCGCCAGTGTGCTGGCGTGGTGCGTGTAGTTGCAGGGGTGCAACTCGACGGCCGGGTTGTTGTGCATGTAGTCGTAGAGCTGTTGGCTGCCTTCGGCGATGGTGGCGACGATCGGCGTTCGGCCAGCGCCAATCGGGGCGAGGGCACCGGAGCGAACAAGTTCCAGAACGCCATCGGGTAGGATCCCCGTGTGCATTCGTAGATCTCGCCTGTTTCGTAAGGAGCGGAGCACGGCATCGGGGATGCCGCCAATCCCCACCTGGATGGTCGATCCATCCGGTATTAGGCCGGCGACGATAGCCCCGATCGCACTCTCTACTTCGTTCAACTGAGACGGCGACTCGACGAAGGTCAGCGGCAGAGAGGACTCGACGGCAAAATCGATCTCTGAGAGGTGAATCCTTGTGTCGCCGCAGGTGCGGGGCATACGGTCGTTGATCTCGGCTACGACGAACTTTGCCACCGCGGTCGCCGCCTTGATGTAATCGACTGATATGCCGAATGTGCAGAAGCCGTGCTCGTCGGGAGGTGAGACTTGAATTAGGGCTACGTCAGGACATATGTAGCCGTTAGCGAACAGGCGGGGGATTTCGGACAGGTTGCAGGGAATGTAGTCGATCCGTCCTTCCCTTTGGGCAGAGTAGAGACCGCCACCGCCCACAAAGGTCGATACCTGGAAATGGGAAACCATTTCCGGCGCGGCGTATTCGCAACTGCCAGCCGGAATCATGGTCAGCAGGCGTACGCCCTCGAGCCGATCCCGCTGTCGGATGAGCGCTGCCACAAGGGTCTGCGGCTCGGCGCAGCCTGTGCCGAGGATGACCAGGTCGCCTGATTTTACTATACGGATAGCTTCTTCGGCCGTCGTTATCTTTGCAGTAGTCATTTTGGGCAAACACTCCGATGCTGGTTATTTCTTAGCCCGTGGCGCGATTTTGGACATGAATTCAGTAGTTATGGTGCGCCGTAGTCAATACTAGCAGAAGGATAGGAAGGGGTCAACATGCAGTCTGCTATTCTGTAGAGGGCAGTGGCGCGGCACGCACCTTACAGAGGCGGAAAGGGAGTGCTTGCCAGTAATCAAAGGAAATCAGAGGATACCGGCGAGCACGGCGAAACGTCCGGTATTGCCACCTTCGGCGCGATGAGAGTAGAAGAGGTCTGTGTGGCAGGCTGTACAAAGCCCGGATGAGAAAATATTCCCGCTGGCGAGGCCGCTGTCCATGGCCTGGCTGCGGGCCATTTGCCAGAGGTCCAGGTAGGTCTTGCCGCCGTCTTCTCTGACCAGGCTTTGCCAGTTCGCCCGGGTGGCCCTGAGTGGCGCCAGTACCGCCTCGCTGACCTCGTAACAGCAAGGCCCGATTGATGGGCTAATTATTAGATTCAAGTTCTGCGGCCGGCAGCCAAAGGCCTCGTGCATTGTTTGAATCGTCTTCTGGCCAAGACTGTCCAGCATACCCTTCCAGCCGCAGTGAGCGATACCGAGGGCCGGTATAGTGGGATCGAAGAAGGTGAGAATGGCGCAGTCGGCCACGACGAGTGTCAGAAGGGTCCGCCGGGAGGTTGTTATCATGGCATCGGTTTGAGGCAGCGCTCCTTCCCAATTCGCGGCGGCCCGGCCCCGATCGTTCCGGTCTATCACGGCAACCCTGCTGCCATGAATCTGCTGGGCGGCAACGAGACTTTCAAGAGGAAACGCCAGGGCCTGGGCGATGGCGGTGCGATTCCCGGTGACGTGGCGGCTGTCATCGCCCACGTGATAGCCGGCGTTGAGCGAGGAGAATGGACCTTCGCTGGCTCCACCCAGGCGGGTGAAGACGGCATAGGTAAACTGATCGTCGCCGAAATGGTCGGGTTGGCGAAAGTATACGAGGCCGTTGTCTTCGACGCGGATCATTGGGTTGACTCCTTAGATGCCAAGAACTGTTGCGAACTGCCGCAGTTTTCGGGGCGATCACTACGGAGACACGGGGGCACGGAGTTTTCTATGGTTTGTGGACCGAACAGTCTGACTCAAGGATGAACTCGTTTCCGTCATAAGGCCAGAAAACAGACTGGCTTCCTTCGTGTCTCCGTGGTGAATTCCGGTATCCGTGATTACGGTCAATTATAGACCCGTCGGTGCCTGTATACAAGACTACCTTGCCTTGCTTTCGTTGGTCGTGCTATGATCGCCGTGCCTGGAATATAACTCCGGAGTGAAACGTTTGTGGTAGACAGCATAAAGCGGCTTGCGGTTCTGGTAATGGTCACCTTCATCGGGCTGAGCCTCGGACTTGTCTATTGGCAGATCATTATGGCCGATGAACTGGTGCGGAGACCGGATAATCCGCGTCTGATCGACGAGAAAATGAGGGTCAGGCGGGGGATCATATTTGACCGTGATGGCGGGGTGTTGGCGCGGACAGAAGTGAACGCCGACGGATATGCTAAGCGGGTTTACACCAACCCCTCGATGGTTCACGTGACCGGCGTGGACAGCATCCGCTTCGGCGCCACCGGAATCGAAGGAGCGTTAGACGACTATCTTGACGGTAGGAAGGGCATCGAGCCCCAGGCAGAACTGGACAAGTTGATCCATCGTCAGCCTGTCGTCGGCAACGATGTTGTTCTGACCGTCGACCCGGACATTCAGAAAGCGGCGGAGAAGGCCATTGGGGAGTATAGGGGCGCCGCTGTAGTGCTTAACCCGAGGACGGGGGAAATACTGGCCCTCTACTCCAACCCCTATTTTGATCCCAACTCGCTGATCCTCGACCCTGGCGCCGACTGGAGCAAGGAAAACGACCGGATTGAGGCGGCGTGGAAGCTTCTAAATCAGGATGATGGGAAGCCGCTGCTGAATCGGGCGGCGATGGGTTTATATGCGCCGGGCTCGACCTTCAAGACCGTGACCCTGTCGGCCGCGCTGGAGACGGGGGTGACGAAGCCTTCGGAGGTCTTTACCTATAAGCTGAATTCGCCCAATGCCCAGCATGGCGCCCCCTGGCACGCCAACAGCTACGTTAGTTCCGACAGCCACCCGACGCACGAAAGCTTTGACCTTTTTCACGCCTTCGCCTATAGCTGCAACGTCACGCTCTCGGAACTCGGTTTGCGGGTCGGCCCCAAGGCCTATGAGGACTTCGCCCGTCGCTTCGGGTTGGAAAGCCGGATTCCCTTGGAAGTCCCCACCGAGGTGAGCCACCTCTTTACCCGTCCCGACTTCTTCACCGGCGACGAGCGATTCTACGCGCTGGCCTCGACGTCGATGGGCCAGGGCGAGCTATCCGTGACGCCGCTGCAGATGGCTCTGGTGGCCGCGGCGATCGCTAACGGGGGCGTGATCGAGAAGCCCCATCTTCTGGCCGAAGTGCGTCGCCCCGACGGCGCCGTACTGCAGCATATCAATCCGGAGGCCTGGCGAACCGCCATAAATCGCAGTACGGCCGACCTGATGCGCGATGCCATGGTAGTTGGGGTGAACGACGGGTGGGCCAATGGCGCCTCCCTGCCGGGGGTGCAGGTTGCCGGGAAAACGGGCACGGCAGAGATCACCGGCGAAGGCCAGCCGCATAGCTGGTTCATCGGCTTTGCCCCGGCCAACA
>JAUSEJ010000718.1 GCA_030650265.1 Dehalococcoidia bacterium
TCGCCCCTGTTCATCAGCGCATTGACGTAGTCGGGGCGCAAGCGTATGGCCTCGTCCAAATCCGGTAGCGCCAGGGCATACTGCTCCACCTTCATGTAAGTGTAGGCGCGACTGTTGTAGGCCGCCGCAAATCGGGGATTCAACTCGATGGCGCGGCCATAATCAGCGATGGCCTTCTCGTAGTCGCCGCGATCGTAGTCGTAGTCGCCCTGCGCCAGGTAATCGGCAGCCGTAGCCAGAGCCGCAGGTGGAGTGGAGATTGACGCAGGTGCGCCGGAGGCAAATCCTGTTATCCGATAGAACAGCACTCCCGCTAGCCACAGGACCGGAACCAGCCCAAGAAGGGCGGTAAAAATTAGCCTGCGCCTGCTCACCTAATGGTGCCTCCGACAGATAGTTTGAGGGGTCAAGTCTCAGACCGACTCGGTCACAGAGACCGAGTCGGTCTTCGGTTTATGAAACAATGACACTTGCCGGATAAAGCATTGCGTCTTCCGCCAACATTCGTCTTAGCTTCTCATAGAAGTGGCCATGCGTCAGGGTCATCTCCCCAAGTCCGTCTGAGTACAGCCTGTAGCCTTGTTTTACCACCAAACGGACGAGTTCCCACCAGGATCAATCGCATCATAGCATCCCCCAAGGGTACAGTCAACCCGTTTCACCCTAGAAGCGAGTCCCAGGCGCCCAAAGCCACCACATTCAGCCGACTATGCATTTCGAAAGCGTCCCTATTTCTCTTTGGGTGTGGCGGCATCGTTGCCCCACTCTTCCCACGACCCATCGTAGTTGCGAACCTTGTCATAGCCCAACAGGCGAAGTGCTAGGTACGTCGACGACGACCTGATGCCGCCTTGTCAGTAGACTATTATCTCCATGTCCCTGGTGACTCCTGCATCCCGGTACATTTTGTCCAAGTCTGCAGCCTGCTTCATGATCGGCACGTCACCCGCGATGAGGTTCTTGACCCAGTCGATATTGAGGGCGCCGGGAATGTGCCCGCCAAACTTGGAGAGGACCTTCTGTCCGGTATACTCGTCAGCGGCAACTGTGGCGATAATGGCCGTGCCGCTGCTCCCGATTCTCTGTAGCACCTGATCCTTGGTTGCCAGACGGTTCGGCTGGGGATTAGCAGTGAACTTGGCCTTGGCAAGTTGGGGCAAGTCCTTGACCAAATCTCGCTGCTCCTGCCGCCACTTCTTGAGGCCCCCATTCAGCACCCTGACCTTATCGTCGCCGTAGTACTCGAGGGTCCAGAAGAAACGCGCCGCCCATAAGCCGTCGGCATCAT
>JAUSEJ010000723.1 GCA_030650265.1 Dehalococcoidia bacterium
CGACGCCGGAAAGCCTTCCCTTAAAGATGCGAGTCATCTCTGGGGCAAGGACAGCAACGACACAGAGGATCTTCTACGAGAGGAGAATGGCAAAAAGGTTCAGGTCGCCTGCATCGGTCCCTCGGGGGAGAAGCTATCCTACATCTCCTGCGTGATGAACAACAAGGGTCGCGCCGCCGGCCGGTCCGGCCTCGGCGCGGTGATGGGGTCAAAGAGGCTGAAAGCAGTAGTGGCCAAGGGTGGACTGACGGTCCCGGTGAGCGATAGTGCTGGCCTGACGCAGTTGAGACGAGAGGCCCTGAAGAGCATGACAACGCCCGGCGGTCAGTTGTTTCAGAAATATGGCACGGCGGCAATTGTCGCCTCTTCCGCGCGCAGCGGTGATGCTCCCATCAAGAACTGGGGTGGCGTGGGAGTTGTCGAATTTCCTAATGGCGCGGCGATCAGTGACGAGGCAGTCATCGCCCATCAGGCTAAGAAGTATGGCTGCTACCGCTGTCCTACACCTTGCGGCGGCATTATGAAGGCTGTGTCGAAGGATTATGTACTGGAGGCCGGCGCCCACAAGCCGGAGTACGAGACGCTGGCCGCCTTTGGCACGGTGTGCCTGAACGATAACCTCGAATCCATCATAGTTGCCAACGATATCTGCAACCGCTACGGCCTCGACACCATCTCGGCCGGCGCCACCATTGGCTTCGCCATGGAGTGCTACGACAAAGGTCTGATTACCAGGCAAGATACCGGAGGTATCGAGCTGACGTGGGGCAATCACAGGGCGATGATAGAGATGCTTGAGAAGCTAGCCAAGCGCGAGGGTTTTGGCGACGTTCTGGCCGATGGCGTTAAGAGGGCAGCGGAAAAGATTGGCAAGAATGCCGCCGACTACGCCATTCACGTCGGTGGGCAAGAAGTTGCCATGCATGATTCGCGGCTGGCCGAACATTACTTCGCTACCTACAAGTTCGACGCCACGCCTGGTCGCCATACTCAAGCGCGACCCGGCTCGCATGTCATGAACTCAACCGGTTTGTGCCTCATCGGCGTTATCTTGATGAGTAAGGAGTCGTATCTGACCAGGTATCTAGCGCTGGTAACGGGCTGGGATCGCTCGGACGACGATCTAAAGATTATCGACGAGCGAATCCTGAACTTGCGTCACGCCTTTAACCTGCGAGAAGGCATAAACCCGAACGACCGGAATATGCCCGACCGGCTGGTGGGGCAACCGCCCCAAACAGAAGGGCCTCTGGCCGGCAAGAGTATAGACACCGCGGCAAAGACAGCCGCCTTCCTCGCTCTGCGGGGCTGGGATCCCATCACCTTCAAGCCGACTAAGGAGAAGCTACTCGATCTCGGCCTTGA
>JAUSEJ010000727.1 GCA_030650265.1 Dehalococcoidia bacterium
CTGCCGATCTTCAGCATCTCCTCGATGGTTGGCCTGTCCAAGTTCCCTTCCTCATAGCCATTGAGAAGGGCCTTCACCTGATCCGAGGTGAATCGTGTGTGAATCTGTCGCATACATATCTCCTTACCAGAAGGAGATATCGCTTAATTCAGTCCACTTTTCAGTCTTAGCTGACATTGCTAAGAAATATGTTGACATTTTGCGAGTTTGGAGGTATACATCTATATAAGGTTCTATCCGGTTCGCCGTATTCGAGGCTTTTCGGTCTGCCCGGTTCTTGCGACCCGAACATACCAGTCAGACAGAAGGCGCCAGAAAATGTGAGAAGTGCGGTAGAGTCAGATAACTTGTTATTGGAGGTTCCCCATGCCTGTATACGATTTCAAGTGTCGCGAGTGCGGCTCGACATTCGAGAAGCTGCAACGATTTTCCGCCAAGGGCGCCGTCACATGCCCCAGTTGCGGTGGCGTGCAGACCCAGAAGTTGATCTCGATGCCAGCGGCGATCATGTGGGTTGACCACGATGGAGGGCGGCAGCAGGCCCCGAGCATGGTCCCAACGGCGCCCAGCGGCAGCGGCAGCGGCCCTGCCTGACAAAGGAGATAGAGGAGCAGTTTGCTCCCACTCCGTTTTCTGCCCGGTTTCGTGCTTACCTGATAATGGACGGGGATCCCAAGAGGGCCAGGCGTACGCCAGCCAGTTGCAGTCAAGGCGAATTGTATTCCGGTAGGTTTTCCGTGCCCGTTACGGACCCAAGAAATGGGCTATAGCAACAGAAGCAATGGCAAAGACCAGTCTGCGCTCGCGCGCTCGAGGGCTTTCGCTGCATTGACCTTCAGCCTGCGAAGAGCAGGCTTTTGTTTTGATCCTGCCGATTTCATTCTTGATTAGCCTGCGACTAGAATCTTCACGAAAGAGGCACCAGTCGACTTGGAACCAGAGAATGTCAACTTCTTCATAGCCTTCTTTGCCGGGCTACTCTCTTTCGTTTCCCCGTGCGTTCTCCCCTTGGTTCCGGCCTATGTGGGTTATCTGACCGGATCGACGGCGTCCAAGATCGACAAGCAGAATCGACCGGCGACGTTCATGCATGCTCTCAGTTTTGTACTCGGCTTTTCAGCGGTCTTTGTGGCTTTGGGCGCTTCGGTGGGCCTGATCGGATCACTATTCTACGACTACCTACCCACACTACGCCAGATTGGCGGACTGATCCTCATCGTCTTCGGCCTCAACATGGCCGGGGTGCTAAAGATCCCTTTTCTCTACTACGACAAACATTTCAGCTTCGAGCCAGACCGGCGATGGGGTTACCTTGCATCCTTCCTGGTAGGTACTATCTTCGCCGTCGGCTGGACTCCCTGTGTGGGGTACATTCTTTCCGCCATTCTCTTCATGGCGAGTACCACACAGACGGTGGGTCAAGGCGCTTATCTATTGTTCATCTACTCCCTCGGTCTGGGGCTTCCCTTCCTCGCCGCAGGAATAGCCCTCGGCGAAATCAAGCCCTATCTGCGTCTGATAAACCGTCACATGCAAATCATATCGATAGTCAGTGGCGTCTTCCTCATTCTCATGGGAATCGCCATCATCGGCAACTGGCTGTTGCGATTGAACGCGTTCTTCGGGTTCTGGACGCCTCTCTAGGCGGCGAGAAGCTCCTCGATTCGCTTTCTGTTGAAACCTACCACTATGTTTCCCCGGATATCGATTACCGGAACGCCCATCTGTTGGGATTTGCGGACCATTTCCATAGCCCCTTCCCGATTCTCCGAAACGTCGATCTCTTTGAATGCAATGTTCTTCTCACGGAAGTAATCCATAACCATATGGCAGTATGGTCAGGTTGGGGTGGTGTACACGGTAATCTCCGGCTTTTGCATTTCATTCGTCCTTTCTTCATACCGGGTGTCTTCGCCATCAGGGGCAAGCACCCTCCTTCGATCATTTTAGCTTTGGTTGAAGACCATGTCAACCCGAACCTTAACACGAGCCGAAAAGGCATGTCTTCTTCACAGGTCCTTCACAGTTGGCTGCTATACTTGTTCTAGAAGATAGGATGAAAGGAGTATAAGCTCGTGGGAGGCAATATTAGACTGCTGGTGATTGCGGGACTGGTGGTCGCGCTGTTGGCCATTGGCTCTGGCATTGGCATTCTGGCTAACCGCACGGTCTATGCGTCCCCCGATAGCCCGTGCAACAGTCAGGACTCTCAAAGGTGCTCGGGACCAGGATCTGTGGCCGGTCATATGAGCGGCATCATGGGTTCTATGATGGGTGGCATTGGTGGCAACTGTGGCATGATGGGCGCTAAAAGTGGAAACTCTGACGGGGCACGATCTAATTAGACGGGCTCGACTTATCTTCCTTTCCACCGGTGGGGGCAATCGGCTCCGTCCCCACCGATCAATTAATATATGTCAACTTCCTTCTCTCCCACCTCAGATTGGCGAGGGGCCATCAGGCCCCTCGCCTTTTTCATCCATTTCTATGGCTTGATATCGGCGCGGAGAGTAGCGTTGTGGTAAACTGTGGTTGAAATAACAGGTGAGCGAGACACCAGCGCCTGCGTTTTGCGAGAGGACAGAGAAATGCCAGGCAAGAAGATTCTCCTTGTGGATGATGAGCCAAAAATAGTCGAGATAGTCAGGCTCTATTTGGAAAAGGACGGCTACCGGGTTGTGACAGCCGGTGATGGTGAGAAAGCCCTCGACGCCAACCGGCGCGAGAAGCCGGATCTGATCATCCTTGACCTTAATCTCCCAGAAGTCGATGGTCTCGAGGTATGCAAGACCATCCGGCGCGGCTCGAATGTGCCAATTATTATGCTGACGGCCCGAGACGAGGGCGTGGACAAACTCATTGGCCTCGAACTGGGAGCCGACGACTATATTACCAAGCCTTTCAGTCCAAGAGAGGTGGTAGCCAGGGTGAAGGCCGTGCTGCGTCGGGTAGGAGGCGAGGCATCGCTACCTGAGATACTGCGGGTCGGGGACCTCAGCATTGACCTCGGACGCCACGAAGTGCGCCGGGGGGACACTGCCATCGACCTGACGCCCACGGAGTTTAAGCTTCTTGAAGTCATGGCCCAGAACCCCGGCCGGGTCTATACTAGGCTTCAGCTTTTGGACAAAGTGCAGGGTTACACCTTCGAAGGATATGAGCGAACGGTGGATGCGCATATCAAGAACCTCCGGCAGAAGGTTGAGCCCGATCCCCAGAAGCCTAAGTATGTGGTTACCGTCTACGGCGTTGGCTATCGATTCGAGGAACCCTCAAATGCGTAGCCTGACCGTCAAGCTAGTTGTCGCATTCGTTGCTGTCACTCTGGTTGCCGTGGGAATTCTGGGCTTCTTGGTCAACCGGGCGACAACGGCGGAGTTCAGCGTCTACCTTGAATATGGTGGGCAGAATACAGAACGGGCCACCAACGCCTTATCTCTCTTCTACGAAAGAAACGGCAGTTGGGCAAACGTGCAGGCCGTGGTGAGAGCCCTGGAGGGTGGTCAGGGTGATCGAATAGTCCTGACCGATGGCAGCGGCAGGGTCTTTGCTGATTCTCGCAACATTCTAGTTGGTCGAGTAGTTGACGATGGGCAGCTCGGACAGGCGACAGATATTAAGGTCAATGATCGTCTTGTCGGTGTCCTGCACGTGTTGCCCGGTCCCCGCCGCTCAGGCAATGGCGTCTTGGAGCGTATGATGGGCGGCCTGGTAAATCAGGTTGCGGGTGCTGCGGAGAAAAGCTTTCTCAGCGCCGTGAACGATTCTCTCCTCTGGGCGGCTATTACAGCCGGGGTCGTGGCTCTGGGCCTCAGTCTTTTCCTCGCCCGTCAGATAGTTTCCCCACTCCGAAACGTTACGGCTGCTGCCAGGCGCATCGCCAGGGGTGATCTATCCCAAAGGGTGAAGGTTGACTCAATAGACGAGATTGGCGAACTGGCTGCCTCCTTCAACACCATGGCCGATAGCCTCGTCCAAAACGAAGCGCTGCGGCGCAATCTCGTGGCCAGCATCGCTCATGAACTGCGCACGCCCCTTTCCATTATCCAAGGCAAACTTGAGGCCATGCTAGACGGCGTGATAGAAGCCAACCCCCAGCAAATAGCCTCGGTCCACGAAGAGACCCTGCTTCTGAGCCGGCTGGTCGCCGATCTAAAAGAATTGTCTTTGGCCGATGCTGGACAGCTACGGATCCATAGGCAGCCTGTCAATATTGACGAGTTGGTTGATTGGACGGTCGCCCGGTTCGATCAGCCGGCGCGGGAGAAGCAGATTGAGGTCTGCAGCGAGGTGGCCGCTGGCATCCCACCAATTTCTATCGATGGCGACCGCGTCACTCAGGCGGTTAGCAATCTCATTAGCAACGCCATTCGCTATTCGGCTGGTGGAGTGGTAAGGGTCAGGGCCGGGGTTGAGAAGAAGACAAACGGTCAGACCCACAGGGGATATGGCCATATTCCCACGGGAGGGCACGGAGACGGTGCAGAACAGGTACTCGTTGTTTCGGTGGCAGATCAGGGTACAGGCATCGCTCCCGAAGACCTTGCTCACGTGTTCGACCGTTTCTTCCGGGTCGACCGTTCACGCACGCGGGCCAGCGGCGGATCGGGACTCGGGCTGGCTATCGTAAAGGAGATCGTCGAGGCACACGGCGGTACAGTGTGGGCGGAGAGCGAGCCAGGTAAAGGAAGCACCGTCGGTTTTACTCTGCCGTTCGAACAGACATAGTGGCAAAGTTCACAAGTTCTTCATCATTTTCCCTATTGCATTTTCATATTGCAGATATATGATATAAATAGATTGGTGGGCCTATGGGGTAACACCCTTTGTTTGGGAGGTCGGCAGATGAAAAAGTGGCTGGTGGTAGCGGGAATAGGTGTGCTGGCGTTGCTTGTCTCCGGTGGTCTGGTGGGTATGGTCCTGGCAGCGGGTCCCACGGATGGCAAGAGTGGGATACAACAGACTTTCATTAGCAAGTTGGCCAAGGTTCTCGGCATCCAGGAGGACCAGCTTAAGAAGGGCATCACGCAGGCTCAGAACGAGATGGTCGACGATGCCTTGAAGGCCGGTAAGTTGAATCAAGATCAGGCGAATAAAATGAAGGATCGCATTGGCAAGGGCGGCAATTGGGGAGCGCCGAGCATGCGTCCCCCGAAGGGGCGCCAGAACATGCATCCACCGATGGGTCCTAATGGTAAGCCCAATACTCCCTCAATGCCCGGGGCAAATGGCCGCCAGTTTATGATGCCCGGGATGCAGAACTTTATGAAGACGGCCACAGACTTCCTTGGCATGAAGCCGGCCGATTTGATGGCCGAGATGAGACAAGGCAAGACGCTGGCCCAAATCGCCAAGGATCACGGCAAGTCAGTAGTGGATTTGAAGAACAAGCTAGTGACCGACGCGCAGACGAAGATCGACGAGGCAGCGACAAAGGGCACCATAACCAAAGACAAGGCCGCCGAGTTGAAAAAGACCCTTGGCGATCAGGCCGACAAGTTCCTCAACAGTAGCATGCAGGACAAATGGCATATGATGCCGAAGAAGCCGGCCCCAAGCGCTGGCAAGAGCTAAGCACTCGCGCTTGAACAGGCACTTCAATGGCGAATGGTCACGAGATGTGCCAATCCGGGGCAGTCGATGGGCTGCCCCGGATTGCCTGTCTCCGGGTCGTGCTTCATGTGCATGCCATGGGACACCGATGGCCAAGTGCTATTTGAGTTGTTGACTGATTGGCCTCGGCCTTGCTATACTAGTCATGTCCGGGCGAGGAGGATATGGCGATGACCAAGAATCTAAGGGCAATTGATATTAGCGATAGTCCTGACCTGCTGCGGGTTGTCGAGGAAGTGCAAGCGACTCACGAGCCCCGTTTGCTACGGCGAAAGAGTGAGGATGTTGCGATCATCACGCCACTCAGACCCCGAAAACGGACGCGGATAAAAGGCAGGCCGATTAGGCGAGATGATCCGCTATGGAACATTGTCGGGATAGGCCGTTCATCAGGTCCGACTGACGTCTCCGTGAATAAGCATAAGTACCTCGCCGAGGCCTACACACCCAGACCCGAATGAGATCTTCCTCACTATTGCCTTCTCGTCGCGCCTTGGTCGATAGCTCGGCCTACTTTGCTCTGACCGACCCGCGGGATATCAGGCACGGATATTCTTTGCAAGCGCGGGAGCGGCTGATTAACGAGCGTTGGAACGTGTTGACCACGAACTTCCTCCTTGCCGAGACCCACGCCTTACTGCTAACCAGGCTCGGTAGAGACACGGCGGCTAGAGTGCTTCGGGAGATTGACCGGAGCGCGACTACCGTGATTCGCATCACTCGTGATGACGAGCTACGAGCTCGACAGATTATTGACGAGTATGTAGACAAGGACTTCTCTTTAGTCGATGCCACAAGTTTCGCCGTCATGGAACGTCTCAGCGTCTCTTTCGCCTTTGCCTTTGACCGACACTTCGTGCAATTCGGTTTTCAGCTTCTTAATCCACTTTGATGAAGGTTACTTTCGATTCCAGTACTAAGAGGGCTCTTGCTGTCTTCGCCTACTCTCCGCCTCGCGGGCGCTTGAACACATAATCTAAACCTTCAAACCCGACAAGTTCCCACCCAATCTCCCCCAGCGCATCAAGAAAGTCAGGTGGGAAGAATACGTTATCGACAAATATGCTTCCATCCTTTACCACTTTCGACTTGCTCTGTGGAAACACCTTGCTGAGGTATTGAGTTGTTGCCAACTGCTCGCTCGATCCTACCCACAAGATTCTTCTGGAATTGGAAGAGGGGCTCCAGCAACGAAGATACTCCCACCTAACCATCTTTCGCCTCCCGCCTAAGTTTTGGTCTTATCATACCACACGTAGCAAGCCGTAAAGAGCACAGATGGCAACACTGTGTCTAGCTTGGGAGCCAGAGGAACCGAAAAGGGTCGTGAGATGGCCGTACTGGTCGACGTCACGCTGTCTGAACCGCGGATTACGCTGATGGCGCAGATGACGCTGATTATTGCCACCCAGCCAGGAATGAATTGGCCTTCTGCAATCCGCATCGGTCAAATACGCGATTCGTCGTCGACCAAACGAAGCTAATCTGCGCAATCCAATAATCAGCGTAATCCGGTGCGCCAGGATAAGCCTGACTAACCTTGTAAACTGAAAGGAGTTTACCTTGTAGTTGCCCGTTTGACAAGTAGCGGAACGAGCGTGAGTTGGAGTAA
>JAUSEJ010000737.1 GCA_030650265.1 Dehalococcoidia bacterium
TGGAGGCAGAGACAACCCCGGTTGATTCCTCCTCAGCGGACATTGAAGTCCTTTCCTTTTTTGTGTGTGATACCCATGGCTTCCTAGGGTAGTCATTAGGACAGGGGAGGTGTTAGGAATGGGCACGCGTCTAGAAGACCACAATACCAGCCATGCGCCTCAAAGGCCTGCACGATCGAAAACAAAGCTGCCTTTCTTAGGCCGCTCGACCGAATTGCAGTTCCTCAGAGCGATCCTCAGTCAGGCCGCCGATGGGAAGGGAAGCACTGTTTTCCTGACCGGACAGCCGGGTATTGGCAAGACCCGCCTTGCCCAGGAAGTTCTCGATTTGGCCAAGGAACGGGGCTTCACAATTCTCGAAGGACGCTCCTATTCTCTCCAATTTGGGTTGGCTTACGCCCCTCTTCTCAATGCCTTCCGCCCGTTGCTGGACAGCCTTGACTCAGCCCGCCGCGCAACTCTGGTGGCTGGCCTGCCAGCCCTCGGGCGGCTCTGCGGCAGTCTCGATCTTCCTACCCCCGAGCCTCTAGGCGATCCCGCTCTCGTGAAAACCCGCCTCTTCGAGGCGATGTTGCGATTCCTCGGTCGCCTTGCAAAGAAGGCGCCAGTTGCCCTTTTTGTGGACGATTTGCGTTGGGCGGACCCAGCTTCGCTTGAACTCTTCCATTATTTGGCCTGCGGCATGACCGGCCATCCGGTCCTAATGGTTGCCACCTATAGCACCGATGGCTTGACTGGCTACCCTCAGTTGCTTAACCTGGTAGGATCCCTCAGGCGAGGGGGGTTGGCCGAGGAAATTGTCCTGCCACGCCTCGATCCAGATACGGTGGCGAGTTTGGTCCAGAGCATCCTCGATGCAAGAGCGCCGGCCGATCTACTCGAGATTCTCGAATTTCGAGCTGGCGGAACGCCCCTATTTGTCGAGGCGCTCATGACTGCCCTCGTCGATTCTGGCGCTCTCATCCGAAGCCCTTCCAAGAGTGATGACTGGCTTCTTGACAGGAAAGGAGCAATGGCCTTGCCGCCGAGCGTTCGTCTCCTGATTTTGGAGCGCTTGGAGGGGTTACTACCGGACGATCGCCGCGTGGTTGATTTGATCGCAATCATAGGGAACGGTACGTTGTACAACGTTCTTCTGCCCGCCAGTGGTTTGGAGGCAAGTGCAGTCTTAGGATCCCTTCGTCGCCTGAGGACAGTAGGATTGGTGGCCGAAGGAATGGATGGGCGGGATGTTGTCTACAATCTGACTCACTCGCTCATACAGGAGGTCGCGTGTGCCGAGTTGCCGGAGATGGAGCGCCGGGCGGCCCACCTAGCAGCGATCAAGGCACTGGAACAATTTCGCCCCGACGATCTCGGCCGCCTGGCCAGACACTATCGCGATGCGGGTCCAGAAACCGATCCCAGAGGGGCGCTTTCGGTATTGCTCGCCGCTGGCGAACGAGCGCGCTCCTTATATGCCAACGAGGAGGCGGCAAGCTA
>JAUSEJ010000910.1 GCA_030650265.1 Dehalococcoidia bacterium
TTTGAGCGGCAAGTATTGCTCATCTGCCTGTTGCCAGAGATAATCCACGAATACGAACGTCTGTTTGGCTATCTGAATGACGATGTTACCAAGCGCCGTCCCACGATACATTTGCTCCTTAGCTTACTTAGCTCCTCGATCATGCAAGTCCTGGCGGCCCGTCGCCACTTCACCTCTCAGGCGTCTCTTATTCGCGAACAAATCGTCTCCCTTGTTGAGGGTCCGGATAGTGCCACGACGCCAATCATCTCCCGGTTTGTTAAGATCGACGAGGGAATACTCTCATGGTTGTTGGGAGATGACCATCTGGACCGGCGGTTGGCGTCTTGTGCTGACTTGACTTCGCCCCATCTCGGTCTGAGCCACCTGGTTCTGGCCGCCCCGCTGCGACACCAATTGGAGCGGCTGGTAGAGCGAGGAAAGAATGCAGGCTTACTACCCATCTGCTATCTGCACGGACCCGCGGGCGTGGGTCGGCGGACAGCGGCAAAGGCTGTCTGTGCTGACCTGGGTTTGCCCTTGCTCACGGTTGATGTAGAGCAGTTTCACGACAATGCTACCCAACTAGGGGCAGAAAGAGCGGTTCGCCTTGTATTCCGCGAGGCCAGGCTAGCAGGGGCAGCGATCTGCTGGCACCGCTTCGACCTGTTTTTGACCGGGTCCGCCGCTGGTGGGCTCACGAGACAACTACTCAAAGAGACGGCGGCCTTTGCGGGACTGGTCTTTCTTACGGGAGTCGAACCTTGGGAACCCGGTGGATCATTTGAGAGCAGCTTCTTGCTTCTGGAAATCGCCGTCCCCGACGTTGCGCAGCGCCAGAAGCTATGGCAATCTTTCCTGGACAATAACCTGTCATCGCTTTCAGAAACAGCGCTAGCTGGTTTGGCCGAGGTGTTCCGACTGACTGCAGGCCAGATTAGCGATGCAGTGGCCACGGCGCGACGCCTGGCGGATGGACGATCAGAGGATCTTTCACGGCTCAACGCGGACGACCTATACGCTGCAGCGCGGCTGCGTTCCCGCCGTAAGCTGAACAGCCTGGCCCGGCAGGTTGACATCCGCTTCAGTTGGAATGATATTGTTCTGCCCCGAGACCAGATGAGCCGATTGGCTGAGATTTGCGCCTGCAGCCAACTTCGTTCTGTGGTAAATGACCGCTGGGGCTTCGGGCGTGTTCAGCCCCGGAACAAAGGCCAGGCCATTCTCTTTGCGGGACCTTCTGGCACGGGCAAAACCATGGCTGCCTCGATCATCGCTGGTGAGCTAGGTCTGGACATGTTCAAGATTGACTTGTCGACGGTGGTCAGCAAGTACATTGGCGAGACAGAGAAGAACCTCGAGAGAATCTTCCAAGAGGGTCAGGACAGCAATGCCATCCTTTTCTTTGATGAGGCCGATGCTCTATTTGGCAAGCGCTCAGAAGTAAGTGACTCCCACGACCGCTACGCCAATATCGAGATCGCCTATCTGCTTCAGCGGATGGAAGAATACAACGGGGTCGTCATTCTGGCCACAAACCTGCGGCGGAACCTCGACGAAGCTTTTACCCGTCGCCTGGACTTCGCCGTCGACTTTCCACTGCCCGACGAGGAGGATCGCCTTCGCATTTGGCGCAAGGTGTTGCCGCCCGAGGCGCCCCTGGCTGAGGGTGTGGATGTGCCATTTATTGCCCGGCGATTCAAGCTTAGCGGTGGCAGTATTCGCAACGCCGCTGTCGCCGCCGCTTATCTGGCAGCTACTGATGGGCAGGAAATAGGAATGCACCACTTCCTGCGGGCAGTGAAGCGTGAGCACCAGAAGATGGGAAGGCTGATGGCCGAGGCCGACTTCGGTCCCTATCTGGAACTGGTGAGGGCCGATTAGATCGAGTCAATCAAGATGAGCAATCATCGCTGCCCATGAATTCGGGCTTTCGAGCTTGAGTAGGGATGCCAGACACCATAAGGAGACAAATCATGGTCAACCGCAGCGATCGGGCCATGCAGGCCGAAAACGACGATCTTCTGATCAAGCAAAAGGCGGCCAAGAAGGAACAGACCGAGAGTGGGCTTGTGGCTGACGGCCCCATACCCTCACAAGCAGAGGCCAGGGCTTTGACCGATCCCAGCTATTCCTCAGCCGCCAACATCAACCGTAAGGCCCAGGCAATGCTGGGACTACAGCGAAGTCGAGGCAACGCTGAGGTCCAGCGGCTCATAGCTCAGGATGAGCAAACCCTGCAGGAGGCAAAGGAAGAAAAGGCGCCTGCTGGAAACGTAGCGTCTGCGACCGGGAACGACATCGTTTTTGGCCAGGGTGAGTACGATCCAACTTCCCAGGGTGGAAGCAGGCTCCTGGCTCGCGAGCTAACGCACGTAGCCCAGCAAAATGCTCCAGAAGCAGGACAGGCGAGTCCAGAGGTTAGCAGTCCCGACGCCGCCAAGGGAGAGAACTTCCAGTCTAGCCAACAGGTTTCAGCAGCAGAGGAAGAGACGTTGCAGGCTAGCAAACAGATCTCGGCGAGAGAAGAAGAGGAGTCGAATTAGAGTCCAATGAGAGTGATAAAGGTGCCCTCAGTGGTTTCTAATCGGCAATTGGTTGCGTCACTGGTATGATAAGTAATCTCGACGAGACTTTGAAACAACTCCTGGTCCAGCGAATGCCTCTGGACCCGGCGGAGGTAGACGTCGCCTTTGAACTGCCCGAGCGTCAGTGGGCCGCGGGGCTGACCAAACCAACCCTGAACCTCTATCTCTATGACATCCGGGAGAATCAGGACCTTCGAGAGAATGACTGGGTGGTGGAGCGCCATGGCAGGGAGGGCGCCCGACGACGAAAGCCGGCGCGGGTTGACCTTTCGTACATGGTTACCGCCTGGACGCAGGCGGTGGAGGACCAGCACAAGCTGCTCTGGCACGCCTTGGCAGCCCTGCTGCGGCATCCGGTGCTGCCCTTGGACCTGCTGCAGGGCGAGCTAAGGGGGATGGTGGAGCGACTGGGACTGGAGGTCCGCCTGAGTGCCGGGCAGCCGGAGGGCGTATTGAAGAGCCCTGCCGACTATTGGTCGGCCCTCAGTAACGAGTTGCGGCCGGGAATCAACTGCTTGGTGACCTTGCCCATGGACCTGGAAACAGCTCTGGTAACGCCGCTGGTGCTCACCAAGGTTCTCAGATTCCGGCAGCAGTCACAATCGACGCTTGAGGAGCTAGTCCAGGTGGCTGGCGTTGTCCGCGAAATGGGCGAGTCAAAGAAGCCCATAGCCTTCGCCACGGTGTCGGTTCAAGGTAGAGGTCTTGCTACCGAGACTGACGGCGATGGCCGCTACAGCTTGCGCGACCTGCCACGAGGGCGTTATACCCTAACAGTGAAGTCACGGGGGCAACCGGAAAGACAGGTAACCATCAGTGTGCCAGGCGTGAGCTATGACCTGGAAGTGTAACGCCAATCTACAGGGGAGGTGATGCCCAAAGTAAATGCTGTGACTATGTGAACTCTCTGAGATCTAAACTTGTAAGGCAAGGAGGTAAAATCGTGTCGCCACAATACCTTTCCCCCGGTGTCTATGTGGAAGAAGTGGACCGGGGACCCAGACCGATTCAAGGGGTGGGCACTTCGGTGGCAGCCTTCGTGGGCTACACCAAGACTGGACCTATCCAACAGGCGACCCTAATCACCAACTGGACCCAGTTTGTTAATACTTTTGGCGATTTTGTGCCGGGCGGGTACCTGCCCAACGCGGTGTATGGTTACTTCCTAAACGGCGGCGGGACCTGCTATGTGGTTCGCCTGCCAGAGACGGAGCCTGGCGCCGGTGCGTCGCCAGCCCCCCGGGCCGTCCTGCCCGCCAAAGCGGATCCCGCCATGGAGAGCCTCGTCATCACCGCTCTGGACCCGGCGGAAGGTCGCGGCATTAGCGTGGAAGTGCGAGGTCCCGGGGAAGGCGAGCCAGAGGATCAGTTCACTCTGTTGGTGCGATGTGGCACAACCGAGGAGACCTTTGGGAACCTCACTACACGCCGGGGGCGCGGGCTGCGCAACGTAGTGGAGACCGTGAATAAGGAATCCCGGATGATCAAGATCGAAGACAAAGAGGGTGGCCGCAGCACGGCTGATAAGGCGCCAGCGCCGGGAAACTATGCTTTGGTGACGCCGGAAACCCGCGCCGTAGCTACGCGTTCCATCTCGCCAACAGCCGTGGTTGGCGAAGCTCCTTCCCGCACCGGTATCGGCGGCCTGGAGGCTGTAGACGAAATAACCATGGTTTGTGTCCCCGATCTCATGTCCCTGTATCAGGCAGGAAAGCTTGATCTGGAGGGAGTTAAGGCAGTTCAGCTTGCGGTTCTGTCCCACTGTGAGCTTATGAAGGACCGTTTCGCCGTACTCGACTGTCCACCAGGGTTCTCGCCGCAGCAGATGCTGGAGTGGCGTCAGAACGTGGCCGGCTATGATTCCAAGTACGGTGCTATCTACTATCCATGGATCAAAGTGGCCAATCCTCTGGGCAACGGAGCAGGCATCATGATACCGCCCTCAGGACACATGGCTGGAGTATACGCCCGTACCGATACCGAACGGGGCGTCCACAAGGCTCCGGCCAACGAGATTGTTAGAGGCGCCTTGAGCTTGGAGGTGCAGATCACTAAGGGTGAACAAGACCTCCTCAACCCGGTGGGCATCAACTGTATTCGCACATTCCCCGGAAGGGGCATACGCATCTGGGGTGCCAGAACCCTATCCAGCGACGCGGCCTGGCGCTATATCAACGTCCGGAGACTATTCAACTTCATTGAGGAGTCCATTGAACAGGGAACTCAGTGGGTGGTCTTTGAGCCCAACGACATGGAATTGTGGTCGCTGATCCGACGGGATATTACGTCTTTCTTGACCAGAGTCTGGCGGGACGGGGCTCTTTTCGGCGCTACGCCAAAGGAGGCCTTTTACGTGAGGTGCGACGGGGAGCTCAACACGCCGGACATACGGGATGCTGGTCAGGTGATCATCGAGATAGGCCTGGCGCCAGTGAAGCCGGCCGAGTTTGTTATTTTCCGAATCAGCCAGTTCTCTGGCAGCGGCGACGTAGCAGAGTAAGGAACTAATAGGAGGTAGTACAGTATGCCTGGCGAGAGAAAAGATCCTGTTGGCGCATTTAGTTTCGAGGTGGAGGCAGGGGGGAAAACCCTGGGTGCCTTCAAAGAGTGTGGTGGCATTGGCTCCGAAACGGCAGTTATCGAATATGCTTTCTCAAAGGGAAAGCAGACCTGGATGCACAAGGAGCCGGGGAACCACAGGTATACCAATATCACGCTGAAGCGTGGTGTTACCAAGGACATGGACCTGTGGGATTGGCGAGGGAACGTGTTGGAAGGGAAGATGTCAGACGCCCGCCGGTCGTGTACCATAACTGTCTACGATACCCAGCACAACCCGATGGCCGAATGGGTGTTGGAAGCTGCCTGGCCCTGTAAGCTGACCGGCCCGACCTTCAGCGCTAAGACCAATGAGATCGCCGTTGAAGAACTCGAGATCGTGCATGAGGGCATGAAACGAAACCCGATTTAGGTGCGGAGGGAAGCTATGCAGGCTCTGCAGACGGAGTTTGAATTCACTTTGCCTCGAGGTTACGTCGACGGCGATGGTAACGTCCACAGGCACGGGGTGATGAGGCTGGCTACCGCCGCCGATGAGATCGTACCCCTGAAGGATTCACGCGTAAAGGCCAATCAGGCATATCTTGTGATCGTCCTCTTGGCCAGGGTCATAATGAAGCTGGGGGATATGAAGGAGGTGAACACAAGGGTCGTCGAGAGTCTATTCGCATCGGATCTGTCTTACCTGCAGGATTTCTATCGGCGAATCAATGACGACGGCCACACCACGATTCCGGTGACGTGTCCTGAGTGCGAGCACGGTTTTGTTGTGAACATCTCACACTCGGGGGAATAGGGGGCTATCCTCTCGATCAACTCTATGAAGAGATGGCCTACATCGCTTACTATCTTCATTGGCCATACGAGGACATCCTGAACCTGGAGCATGCCGAGCGTCGCAGATGGGCCGAGGAAGTGGCGAAGATAAATGAGCGGCTAAGTGAGTCGGTGCAGCAAGCATGGGCGCAGCAAGAGATGTAGCAGCCAATTCGAGGGGGTAGCCTGCGAAGAGAGATATGAAAGAAGCGCTAAAGTCTACGCTGGTCACACAACCAAAAGAGATTGAAGGTTTACTTCACCGCTTCTTGGGGACAGGGCGGCGCCTTGATCTTGACGTCGAGCGGCGCATGGAGGCCGTCTTCGGCCGAAATCTTGGCGATGTGCGCATCCACGATACGAATCAGGCAGGCGAGTTGGCAGGAAGACTGGAGGCCGAGGCTTTCACCTTGGGCCCACAGATTTTCTCAGGGCCGGAGCGTCTGGCGCCAACGTCGCGGGAGGGCCTGGCTCTATTGGGTCATGAGTTGACCCATGTGGTCCAGCAGACTCAGCCAGATGCCGTCTTGCCGGTGCAAGCGCCAATGCGGGGCTATCCGGCGATGCCTCTGGCGCTGGGACGGGCTTCGCCGGTCGGGTCCATGACTGCGCCCGGTCAATCAACCGGGGCGCCTGTGAAGGCACAGCTTTCGTCGACCCATTCATCAACTGAGGCGGACGCCTCAGAGGCTCAAGCTCTCGAGGTCGAGCAGGCAACGCGCGGGATGGTTGGGGGTGAGCCAGCCGAGCCAAAGAAGATAGAGGCTGCAGAGATTGCCGAAAGGGTCTTTCGCTTGATGTTGGACGACCTTCGGCTGGAGCGGGAGCGTAAGACCTTCTGGTAAAGGAGGGGTCAATTATCGGAATGACAGGAGAGCGGGTAGATCCAGGTACAGCAAACCATTTTGCTGTTTCCATCGGCGGCGAATCCAGCGCAGCCTTCAGCGAGTGTACGGGCCTACAATTGGAATTGGATATTATGGAGTACCAGGAGGGTGGCCAGAACGATTACGTCCACAAGCTGCCCGGACGTTTGAAGCAGGGAAACATAACGTTACGGCGAGGCATCATCAAGTCAGACAAGATGTGGCAGTGGGTTCTCAAGACTTTCGCAGGAAACATAGAACGGAAAAATGTGGACGTGGCTCTTTGCACAGCAGACGGTAAACAGATCATGTTGTGGTCCCTCCTTGAGGCCTGTCCTGTGAAATGGATGGGGCCGGGCCTTAAGGCTAGCGATAATTCTATCGCCGTGGACACCTTTGAATTGGTCTTCAAGGAAATCAGAGTGGAATAGGATGACATAGCGTGGAGATGGATCCTATCGGTCAAGCGAGTGACCAGCGAGGGCAAATCAACACTACACGGCTAATAGACCGCTATTCAGGCTGGCCAGGGCTCCGCAAGGACCGTTCGGTCTGGCGGCCACGTGTATTCGGCGATCCCAGTGAACGCTACCGAACCATACTGGATTCAGGCCGTGCACTGGCCACCTGGGTCGATCGGCGTTCTGCCCGCTTTAGCCGGATCGGCGTTTCTCGGAGTAGTGACATGGCCCGAAACGTTGTAAAGAATCTGACAAGCGGACTCCGCGTTGGAGGATTGGGGTTTACCGCCGACTACGATATGTTGGGTCCAACGGGATGGCCAAAGCTGGTCCTTGGGCAATACTCGCCTATCTGGCGGCAACGGCCACCTGAGGCGAGTCCGGAGTTAGAGGACGACACGGATAGCGGCTACGCCACAGCCTGGTCGGGCGCTCAATGGCCCTCGCCTGATAATGCGGCGGCTGCAACTCCGGGCAGTTTGAGCCCGGGCGAGGCTGACGCTCCAACGGCCAACTTCCAGCCGGATCATCATTCAGTCCTTCCAGTTCATCCTCCCGCGGCGCTGGCGCACAATAAGCATTCGCTTGTTTCGGACCGTCAAATAGCTAGCTGGCCTCAGGAATTCACGTGGCTGGCTTCCGACCCGGTTCATCCGCCGCGGCTCGCTCCCGGTCGACAGGCGGATAAGTTGACACCTGGCCCATTGGCACAATCACTGCTAGTAAGTGGAGCAGCGATTCTCGACAACTTAGATCAGGCAAAACGGCCACCGGGAATACTGGATCGTTCTATTGGTCTCGCCGCGTTGCGCCAGCGGCTGACAATTCCTATGTTGCCCCCTGATTCTTTGGCACGATCACTGCTAGTAAGCGGTGCTGAGATTCTCGAAATCTTGGATGAGGCAAAACGGCTGCCAGGAATGCTGGATCGTTCTATCGGTCTCACCGCGTTGCGCCAGCGGCCGACTTTACCTGTTGCAAGACAGTTCCAGCCGTCGCTCGGCAACATGGATGTCTTAATACAGAGCGGGCCAGACCAGAAGACGCGGGTAGCGGAGTCGCTTGCGTTGAGTTTGCCTTTGACAAATTGGTCGTTTGCTGGATTACCGCCGCTCGCCATTCCTTCAGCGGCTCAGGACGCAATCGACATAAACGCGGACCGGGCTTCTGGTCTTGATGTCAATTCAGCGAGAACAGATCCAGGCATCTCTGAGTGGCAGAACGAGACGCATCGGCGCCCTGGCTTCGGCCAGTCGGGTCAGGCGAAGGTTTCTGTCTCATGGGAGTCGCCGTCCGAGCCAGGCCCGATCGGGGACTGGCCAGCCGAGTCGATGGTGGATGCCGCGTCTTTTTTTGGGGCACCGCCTGACAGAGTTCCGTCACTGTTGAACAGGGGACTAGAAATTGCCGCCCCCCCTAGATCCTACCAATCCAAGAACTCTCCTACGAAGCCTGTCAATCATCGCAATGCCATTGTCCCGCCTGAGCCTGGTCTGGCGGGTCGGACGGGACAGATCGGCGATCCTGGGAGCCCGCTCGTTGCTGCAGCGAGGTCCCTTCATTCTCGTTTCTCCGCGTACGCTCCCGGGAAGGACCAGGCGGTTGGCTTGTCTCTGCGCCAGCCAGTCAATAGGCATGAATACTCCGGCAGTTATGCTGGTCTGTTCAGCAGGCAAACGGAGACACCGCTGATCTGGGTTAGTGGTGAAGATGACGCCTCGCTCGTGGGAGATGGACCCCGTCAGTTTCAACTCATCCATCGGCCCGTACTTCTTGGTCCCGCCAAGAGCGGCGAGGCAGGGGAGCCCTTTGGTGATGAGACAGAGGCGAGCGGTAACGGCGACGACGCGTTCGCTACGGTATCATCGTCGCCGGGCAGTGATGAACCTTGGAACGAGATTCCTTTGACGCCCCTGGCGGCAAATCGTCCAAGGGCTACTGGCCAGGGTTATGAGACGAGTCATCTCGCGGGAGCCTTGCCAGGAACCGATGTTGGAATGGGCCGTATAGGGGGAGACTGGCCAGCAAGTCGAAGTGGTCAGTCCTTTAGCTGGGTCAGTTCGCAGCAGGGTGATTCATCCTTGCCTACCGTGGCTGCCGCCAATGCTGCGACTTCGGGCCCATCTGCGGCGGTAGCACGGGCCGCAATTGACCGTCCGATCGGAGAATCACAGTCGTCTGCGTTAACTGACAGTGCGGGCCAGGGCACCGGCCGGCCCGGGGAGGTCGCACCGGATCAGGATTTGGACGCCATGGCTCTCGAAGTTTACGCCTTGATCAGGCAGAGAGTGGCCCTGGAGCGGGAGCGAACCTGGGGACGAAGCTAGCAGGCCCTTAGCACCGGAGGGAAAATTGGGGAAAGCACAAATCGTCGACCTTGATAGCCCGAGCAACATGGTTGAATGCATGTTTAACCCGAAGGAGATCACCTACAGTAAGCAGAATACGTGGTCAATGTCTCCCAAGAAAGGCCAAAATATCCCTAAGGCGGAGTTTGGCGGGGGAGGCGCCATGCAACTGCAAGTGGAACTCTTCTTCGATACTACCGAGAAAGGCATCAAGAACGCTACCGACGTTCGCGACAAGACGAAGAAGCTTTGGAAGATGATGCTCGTGGTGTCGGGCAAACGGAATCCGGAGACCCACAAGAGCCAGCCGCCAAAGGTGAGGTTCCAGTGGGGAAGTATGCTTTCTTTCACGGCCATTATACAAAGCATTAATCAGCGCTTTACTTTATTCAACAGCGATGGCACTCCAGTACGGGCGACCTTGAGCGTCACCTTTCAGCAATGTGACGAAGCAGAATACGTACCCCAGAACCCGACTTCCGCTGGAAGTCCAGGCTACAAAATGCGCATGGTCCGGGAAGGCGACGCACTGGACCTGATCGCCTATCAAGAGTACGGAGATTCTAGCTTGTGGCGCGTCCTGGCTGAAGCAAACAGAATAGATGATCCGATGAAACTGCTACCCGGTCAGATGCTATCGATTCCGTCTTTGCTGTAGAGGTTAAAGAATGCCAGGTGCGGTTGATTTAATATCTCACGTCTATCTGAAGATTGGCGCTGCCAGGCTAACCGAGGAGATGATGAGCGATGTCTTGAATATTGAGGTGGACGATAGCCTTCGCCTACCAGACATGTTCTCTATTCGACTGAGGGACAGCAATCTGAAATGGGTCAAGTCCAGCTTTTTCGAACTTGGCAAAAAGGTAGAGATCAGTGTCAAGACGCAGCAGGGAGTAACCAAACTGATGGATGGAGAGATCACCGCCGTGGATTTGGAGGCGAGACATCCGATGCCTACTCTCCTGATCCGAGGCTATGACCAGTCCCATCGTCTAAACCGGGATCGCAAGACCCGCACTTATATCAGCGAGACCGACAGCGGAATCGCCGAGAAGATCGCTCGTGATAACGGCCTTGGCGTCCAGGCCGAGGCTACTGGTGGGCCTCCCTATCAGCACATTGTTCAGCGTAACCAGACGGATTGGGAGTTCCTTTGGGAGAGGGCTCGCCGGATCGGCTACAGGGTCTATATAGAGGACAGGACACTCTATTTCCGTCAGAAGCCCAATGAGAGCCGGGTTCCCAAGCTTGAATGGGGTATCGACTTGCAGGACTTCCGGGCCAGCCTCAGTACGGCGGAGCAAGTTACGGAAATACAAGTCCGGGGATGGGATCCCGTTAGAAAGCAGTCGATTTTGGGGCGGGCGACAAGAGCGAGGGTGGATTTGGATATTGGCGAGAGGCGGCAGGGCGGGCAAGCCACTCAGCAGGCGTTCAGCCAGCAGCCCAAGCTGATCGTAGTGGACCAACCGGTGAGCAGTCAGGCAGAGGCCGATGCGCTGGCGCAGGGCATGCTCGACGATGTTGGCAACGCTTTCTTACAAGCCGACGGGGTTTGTGCTGGCAATCCGGCGGTCGCGGCCGGAGCCAAGGTGGAGCTAGCGGGTTTGGGACAGAGGTTCTCCGGTCGCTATCTGATCACTCACAGCCTGCACCGGTACAGTTTGCAGGGTTATTCCACCCATTTCACCGTGAGCGGCCACCGTGCGGCTACCCTGACGGAACTTCTACGGCCTCCCGACAATGGGGGCAGTCACAGCGTGGTCGTGGCCATTGTGACGAATAACAAGGACCCCCAGAATCTGGGCCGCGTGAAGTTGAAGTACCCCTGGCTGTCAGATAAGGATGAAAGCGACTGGGCTCGTCTTGCCTTGCCAGGAGCCGGGAAAGACAGAGGTGTGTCCTGGGTTCCTGATATTGGGGATGAGGTGCTCGTGGCTTTCGGGCATGGTGACATTAATATTCCCTATGTCTTGGGTGGTCTTTGGAGTAGGCCAGCCGGCTTCCCTGTCCAAAATATCGATAGCATAGTTGATGGCCAGGGAAAAGTGATGCACCACAGTATCTCTGTGGGAGATTTTCACATCGAGATTTCAGAGGAGCCAGGCAATGAGTGGATTGGCATTAGGGATGACAATTCCCGGCAACAAATTCGCATTGACAGATCCCAGAACAAGATCGAGTTGACGACTCAAGGGGATGTCAAGATCGCAGGCAACAATATTCAA
>JAUSEJ010000775.1 GCA_030650265.1 Dehalococcoidia bacterium
CGACCTTTGTGGCATGGCTTCATCTCACGCTAACCCCGATGCTTTCGTGCCCATCGGAATCCCAACTCCCCACCACAACTCCGGCCGGCTCCCTTCCATTTTCGTCAACGCGAGGGGAGTGCGATTCGCCAATGAGGACCTTCCTTACAATCTGTTGTCGCCAGCCCTCGACAACCAGAATTCCATCGTCTACCAAATCTTCGATGACAGAGTGGCAAAGCAAGTGAACCTCTCGGAGGCGAAGAGGAAGCATACGGTAAGCGCCCTCACAATCGGAGAGCTCGCCGGGAAACTGGGCATGACCGCAGACCGCTTAGAAACCACGATTAGACAGTGGAACAGCAATGCGGAGTCAGGAGAAGACCCGGATTTCGGGAAAATGGGCGTCTCAGTGGGACCGATTGTCGTTCCACCGTTTTGGGCTGGTAGAATACGCCGCAAGTTCTCGACAAACTATGGTGGACTAAGAACGAACATCTACTCTCAGGTGCTGCACGTGCTGGACGGAAGGCCAATTCCGAGGCTCTATGCCGCAGGACAAACCACGGGCGGTCGCTTTGGGAACTTCTCCCCTGGTTCAGGAGCAGCCTTGGCGGATTGCTTCGTTTTCGGACGCATTGCCGGCCAGAACGCTGCCCTGGAAGCGACTCTGGACTAAAAGGCAGGGACGGACTAGTGGCGAATCACCAGCCCTCGGACCTTTCACCCTAACCGCGATTCTAGTGGGCAGCCAGCACCCGTAGGGGTCCTTCTGCGGAAGGATGCCCGCCCCGCCCACCCGTCCGTTCGCTACCAAGGCGTCAATCGATTACCCAAGCCATCATACCAGCGCAGCCGCTAGAGATCAGTCTCGCTCTAGTATGTGCCGCCGTCCACATAGAGCGTTTCTTCGTTCACGAAGCTGGCCGCGTCGGAAGCGAAGAAAATGACCGGACCGACCATCTCCTCTGGCCCTTCTGTTCTCTGCCCGGTTCCCTCACCATCTTCACCGTCTCCTCGCACTGCTCCCTGTTTCGCGACGTGACGACGATGTCGACGCCAGCCACCGCAAGGCCTATTGCCAGGGCCCGGCCGATGCCGCGGCCACTTCCGGTGACGATGGCTATCCTGTCCGTTAACGCAAACTGGTCAAGAATCACCGCCTTGTCCCCTCATTCAAAAATTTAAGGAATTTCAAAGAGCTACGTAGAGTAGGCAGAATTGGATCGTAGCATACCGGTAAGAAGGGGGTCAATGCTTCACATGCCTTACCCTTACCGGCAAAGACTAGTTGCCTCCTGTTCCAACTTGTCGTAGAATGGATATAGAAACAATTCATGGCACCACCCACGCGGGTCGATTTCAGCCATTGGAGGAACCGGCCGTGCAACACAAAGACAAGATTCTGTTAATCGACGACGACCAGGATCTGGTCGAAACTACTCGCCTTGTTCTGGAAAGCAGGGGCTATCGGGTCGTGTCGGCCAGTTCGGCCGAGGAAGGCTTGAAAACGGTAGCGCTAGAGAAGCCGGACCTGATTCTCCTGGACGTGATGCTTCCCGCAGGCACAGAGGGCTTTCATTTCGCCTGGAACCTGCGCCAGAATCAAGATCCCACCTTGAGAGAGATCCCCATTATCGTCGTATCCGCCATTCATGCCACCACCGGACTTCGGCTGTACCCCGAAGTGAGCGACCCGCTGCACGAACCGGGAGAGTTTCTCCCCGTCCAGGGCTTCCTCGACAAGCCTGTTCAACCGCAAGTGTTGCTTCGTGAAGTAGAAAAGGCGCTTGCTGCCCGGGGCAAGTAGCGTCATAGTGAACATTCAGGGACAATCAAGGGGACATCCAATGAAAGCACGGCCCTTAGAACTCTCCGAGCTGGTGGACCGACTGCGGTGGCTTATCGACTTGCGTTGGTTAGCAGCCGCCGGAGTCGCCACGATCGTCGTCACTCTAAAGTGGTTGGTTGGAGTCGACCTCCAGGTCGTCCCTCTATTCCTCGTCGCCCTGGCTATCGCCATGTACAACCTGGCCTTCTGGCTGGGCCTGCGGCAGGGGATAGGGGTCAGGGATCAGGGGTCAGAGCGTGGGGGTCGGGGGGCTGGCCCCCGACCACTGGCCCCTGACCCCCGACTGGTGGCCAATCTCCAGATCACGCTCGACCTGGTTGCGCTGACCTTTTTGCTTCACTTCTCGGGTGGGGTGGAGAATCCCTTTTTCCTCTACTACGTTTTCCAGGTGATAGTTGCCAGCATTCTCCTGTCGCGGAACGCAGCCTATTTGCATGCTACGTTAGCCGCCGCTCTTTTCGCCGCCCTTGCACTTGTCGAATTCTCCGGATTGATCCCCCACGTGACGATCCTGCAGTTGGGATCGGCGGAGCTTTACAATCACAGTCTGTATGTAGGGGCCGTCCTCGTCGCTTTTGCGAGCACCCTGTACTTTTCTACCTATGCGGCCACCTCGATTGTTAGGGGACTACGCGTGAGAGAGGCCCAAGTACTCAGGCTAAAAGAGGTACTGGAAAAGGAAGAGCACAAGCTGCAAGAGGCCAATGTGGGGCTTAAGGAGCTCGACCGCTTCAAGTCTCAGTACATGCGAAAGGTAAGCCACGAGCTGAGAGCGCCCCTTAGCTCCATCCAAAGCCTCATTACTGTCGTGTTGGAAGGCTACACCGGCGACATTCCCGTGGAGACCAGGGAGATCATGGCGCGCGCCTCAACCAGGACGAAGGAACTGCTCGATCTGGTGAGCGACCTCCTTGCCCTGTCCCGGGCCCGGGAGATCAGGCCGGAGAAGGCGCGGCAGGAGATATCCCTGGCCGAGATTTCGGCAAGGCTCATGCCTCTGTTCCAGGCTCAAGCCGTCGACAAGGGATTAGCAATGGCAGTGTCTGTCCAGCCCGACCTGCCGCCGATCTGGGCCGACCCCGAGGGCATGGAGGAGCTGCTCTCCAACCTTGTCTCCAACGCGATCAAGTACACGCCTTCGGGTGGCCAAGTCCGGGTGACGCTAAGCGCAAGCGATGGCCTCGTGTTCCTTAGCGTGTCCGACACCGGGGTCGGCATTGAGCCGGATGAGATGCCCCATCTTTTTGAGGAATTCTTCCGAAGCAAGAAAGCCAGAGCGATGGTACGGGAGGGCACAGGTTTGGGGCTGACCATCGTTAAGGCAATCACCGATGCCCACGGCGGGCGCGTCGATGTTCAAAGCAGGGTGGGTGAGGGAACGACCTTTGTCGTGAAGCTCCCTTCTTGCCCTTTTCCCCCAACAATCTTGAGGAGTTCAAGCTATGACCACACGACAGATGGCGCCTCTGAGCAATAACCCGGGAGCGGAGTTTGTGGTGCTGCGAAAGGACGACCTGCGCCAGTTTGTTGAGATTCTGATGATAGACTATGATGTCATTGCCCCAATCTTGAGCGATCAGGTGAAGGGGCGGGCGATAACCTTTGCCAAGCTTCGATCCTTCGAAGATCTTGCCCTTGGCTACGTCGACAGTCAGCGGCCTGGAAATTACAGGCTGCACAAGGCCGACGATGGCTCCTGTTTACGGTTCGGCAATCCCGAGACCTCCATCAAATGGTTCCTGCACCCACCCCGGCTGGTCATGTGGACGGCAGACGTGGCCGCGGACGGCTTCAAGATCGAGGAGGAGATGGGACCGCAGCGGCCACTGGCCTTCTTCCGAACGACCGCTTGTGACTGGCAAGCGGCCTATTTGCTGGATCGGACTTTCATGGGAGACACCGTCGACTCCCACTACCGGAAACGAAGGGAGAATGCCCTGTTCGTGACTTGCACCTGCACCAGAGCCGGAGGCACCTGTTTCTGCCACGATATGGGCGCCGGCCCCGTCCCGAATCCCGGCTACGACATAAATATGATCGAGATTGACGACAGTTTTCTCCTCGAAGCGGGAACGGAAAGGGGAAGAGCCATTATGGCCAGGCTTCCCGTCCAACCGGCGACGCCGGCGCTGCTCGACGAAGCACGGTCCGTCGTTGAACTTGTCATAGAGAAGACATCCGGTCGACTGAACACAGAGGGCCTTCCAGATCGCCTCTCGCAGGGACTCGACCACCCTCAGTGGGAGGTCATGAAGGACAGGTGCCTCGGCTGCAGCAATTGCACTGCCGTCTGCCCTACCTGCTTCTG
>JAUSEJ010000791.1 GCA_030650265.1 Dehalococcoidia bacterium
ATGCCCGCAAGGGCCGGGTTGAATTCAGGCTCGATCGAACCGGTATCGTTCATGTGGCGGTGGGCAAGGTCAGTTTCGACACGCAGAAGTTGCTCGAGAACATGGCGACGGTTGTCGACGCCATCGTCAAGGGCAAGCCCAGCGGCGCCCGTGGCCAGTACATCAGGAGCATTGCCATCGCACCGAGCATGGGTCCTGGCATCAGGCTCGATTTGCCGGCAACTCTTTCGATGACAGCCACTGTGATGGCTTAGGACGGGCCCGTTCTTGGCGGTTGGGCCGTATTTGACGGACCATCTTTACTATGCTACTATCACAGGCGAGAATAAAGAGAATATGTCAAGAATCCAACACAAGCCGTAGACAGTAGGTTCGTCCTTCGGCTGAGGGACGAGTAATTCTTACACCTACCGAGGTGAGTTGTTGTAGCGACCGTAGGGGTGTCCTTCCGCCGAAGGATCGTCCCTAGAGGGTTGTGTCAACGCCTCCACGTCTACGAACGTGGAGGCGGTTTTGTTTGAAGGAGGTGAAAAGATTTGCCAACGGAAAAGAAGGCAGAAACAGTTGAGGAACTAGTCAAATTGCTCGGCCCCGCCAAGGTTGCGGTTCTGACCGACTATCGCGGCTTGAAGGTGTCGGAGATCTCCCAATTGCGCCGGAAACTGCGGGCAGCGGGAATCGAGTTCCATGTCACGAAGAACACATTGACGCGCCTGGCGGCTGAGAAGGTGGGAAAAGGCGAGATTGGCACGGCGCTCAAGGGACCGACGGCCATCGCATTTGGCTATAAGGATGAAGTCGAGCCGGCCAAGATGCTGGTCGACTACATTCGAACCAGTAGAAGCATCTTGAAGATCAAGGGCGCCTTGCTGGGCAACAGACTTCTCGCGGCCGAGACAGTCGCCGAACTGGCGTTGCTGCCCTCGCGTCAGGTCCTTCTAGCGAGGGTGGTTGGTCAGATGCAGGCTCCAATCCAGGGGTTGATGACCGTACTAAACGGGAACCTGAGAGGTCTAGTAACAGTTCTTCAAGGGCGGGCGAAGCAACTCGAAGAGGAAGCCAGCGCTGCCTAAGCGGCGAGATGGGTGTCAGGATATTCAGAATAAGGATTGAGGAGTAAAAGAAGATGACTAAAGATGAATTAATTAGCGAAATCGAAAAGATGAGTGTTCTGGATCTGGCCGAATTGGTCAAGGCTCTAGAGGTCAGGTTCGGCGTCAGCGCCG
The DNA here is from genome assembly GCA_030650265.1 of Dehalococcoidia bacterium. The sequence continues at coordinate 1,227 of JAUSEJ010000791.1, forward strand.
CTGCTCCGGTGGCAGCAGCAAGTGGTTCTTCGGCGGCCGCGGTTGTGGCAGAGGCGGTCGAGGAGCAGACAGAGTTTACAGTCTGGCTGAAGGAAATCGGACCAAACAAGATCAACGTAATCAAGGCAGTGCGAGAGGTCA
>JAUSEJ010000795.1 GCA_030650265.1 Dehalococcoidia bacterium
GGGAGAGGATCAGGTGTAGGAGTTAGATGATTCCCTTGCGGCTAATCAGTCTTCGTCTTCCATGGGAATGTCTACCACGGTGATCTTGTCTGCTGCAAGAGCCTGCTCGACCACTGACGAGAAATCCTTGGGATCGTTTACTCGCAGGCCGATGGCACCGTAGGCCTCGGCCAGCTTGACGAAATCCGGGTTAAGCAGTTCGACCTCGAAGCGGCGGCCGCCGTAGGATTTGTCTTGATGGTCCCTGATGGCGCCCCAGCGTTTGTTGTTGAATATGAGAACGGTAATGTTGATGCCGTATTGGAGAGCAGTAGCCAGTTCCGGGTTGCAGAACTGGAAGCCGCCATCGCCGCAAACGGCCACTACCTTCCGGTCGGGGGCGCCGACCTTGGCGCCAAGCGCGGCAGGGAAGGCGTAACCGAGGGTCCCGTAGGCAGCGGGCAGGGTGTAGCTGCGGGGCTCATATACGGGAAGGCAGCGGAGAACCGAGGCCATGGCCTTGGTAGCGTCGCAGACGACGATGCCGTCTCGCGGAAGAACCTTCCGGAGAGCCCGCATCATCCTCACCTGTTCGGGATAGCGCCCCGCCAGCCAGTCGTCGGATTTCGCGACGATTTCGGCGACGCTGGCTTCGGCATCGGACCGGTCGGGTCGGAAATCTCCGAGACCTTCTATAACCTGTCCCAGCACGGCTTTGGCATCGCCGACGAGGCCGAGAGCTACGGGATAGTTTCTGCCGATAACGTCCTCGTCGATGTCAATCTGGATCAGCGGTTGTGGCACCCTAACCCGCCAGTTGGTCGTCGAAATCCAGTCGAAGCCGGCGCCTACGGCCAGCATGAGGTCGGATTCGGCGAGGAGATGGCGCACCGGCACCTCATTGCCGCGCGAGCCGGCGCAGAGAGGGTGGTCGTCGGAGAGGACGCCTTTTCCCCGCGGCGAGGTCAAAACGGGTGCATTGAGCAGCTCGGCGAGGCGACGAACCTCATCGGAGGCGTCGGCGGCGCCATAGCCAACCCATAGCACGGGCGATTTGGCCTGTCGCAGCATTTCTATGGCTTGTAATACTTTCGTCGCGCTAGCCTTCTGTGCGGATTTGGCCACGTTCTGAAACTTGTACAACTCGATATCGGCAGCGTTGTGTAATATGTCCGTGCAAATCTCGATGGCGGTCGGCCCGGGGTGCCCCGAGTGCATCTGGCGGAAAGCCTCGTGGATGGCGGCAGGAACCTCTTCATTGGTATCTACCCGCGCATTCCAGCGGGTGCAAGAGCGAAAGAGTCCCATCTGATCCTTTGTTTCGTGGAGGGCGTTCTTACCCTTGTCGACGAGATAGGTCTCGATTTGGGACATGATATTGAGAACGGCAACGGAGTCGGCGTAGGATGTGGCAAGCGCCGGGGCGGTGTTGATGGCCCCTGGCCCCGTGGTGGTAAGACAAACACCCGGTTTTCCCGTGATGCGGGAATATCCGTCTGCCATATATGCGGCTGCTTGTTCATGCCGTACCGCGATATGGCGAATCTCGGGGTGGTGATATAGAGCGTCATATATAGGGAGAGTATGAACGCCGGGGAGGCCGAAGACAACCTCTACCCCTTCGGCCTTGAGAGCCCTGATTGCCGCCTCGCCTCCAGTGATCTGAGCCATTTTATCCTCCTTATCGTGATTTCCATAGTGCCAACCGAAAGCAGCTTTGATGAACTTAAATGAGCGTGTGGCCAACCAATGCAGTCTGCCGGATTCCGCTTTCATGGAGTATAAGGCGTGGCCGATATGGTGTCAATGTGCTGCCCGCCCGTAATTGACAGGCTTCTGCGGGGGAACTACAATTGGGACTACGGCAAAAGTCAGCAAGCTGGATTGGCATACGCGAACGGATCAATGCGGTCTATGATAACCGTGCGGCCTTTCGGCTTAATTGTAGAGGGACTAGCGAATGTCAGATCACGGGCATTCACGCGGAATGAATGAAGAAGGACAGCATGATCAGGGGCACGGTCCTCTGGGCCATACACACGGGGCCATAGATCCAATAATTCTGACCAATCGTCGTGGTATGTGGGCAGTAAAGTGGTCATTGCTTGGATTACTTGTCACCGCCGTAATTCAGATTTTTGTCGTCTACTTTTCTGGAAGCATTGCTCTTCTCGCCGACACCGTCCACAACTTTGGTGACGCAGCTACGGCTCTACCGTTGGCGATAGCATTTACACTAGCGCGGCGAAAACCGACGAATCGTTTCACTTATGGCTTCGGGCGCGTGGAGGACCTGGCCGGGGTGGCAGTTGTCCTGACGATTTTGTTCAGCGCGATTTTCGCCGGATATTCGTCTATTGACCGGTTGCTTCACCCCCAAACCGTGGGTTATCTGTGGGCGGTTTTCGCGGCATCGTTGGTTGGCTTTATCGGCAATGAAGTGGTCGCCGTGTTTCGCATTAGAGTTGGCAAGGAAATCGGCAGCGCAGCGCTAGTGGCCGATGGTTATCATGCACGGGTGGATGGATTGGCCAGTCTAGCGGTACTCGTGGGTGTAGTCGGAATCTGGCTGGGCTATCCTCTGGCAG
>JAUSEJ010000797.1 GCA_030650265.1 Dehalococcoidia bacterium
GGACCTCCGTGGACTGATTCCAAAGTAATCGAGGCGTGGGCCCGCTACTCGACGGAAAACGTCAAGTGGTTCGAATCCCTTGGTGCCAAGATCAGGCACTTCTCGAGCGGTGGCACGCAAGAACAGGTGCCCGGCGCCGAAACCATTCACAGGTACCGTTTTCCGTGCTCTGGGGCGGCGATGCAGCGCTTCCTCACTGCCCAGGTCGAATCGCGCGGAATTCAGGTCATCTACCAGGGCAAGGCCGACCATTTGTTCACCAACCAGGATGGAGAAGTCGAAGGGGTGCGGGTGCAAGTAGGAGACGATGCTGAGCGTAAAACGATGGATATCCGGGCTCGTCGCGGGGTGATCCTGACCTGCGGTGGCTTCGAATTCGACGAAGAGATGAAGCTCAATTACCTCAGAGTCTATCCAACCTATTTTACGGGCACGCCGGCCAACACCGGGGATGGCGTCAGGATGGCTCAGGAAGTAGGCGCCCAACTCTGGCATATGAACTGTTGTTCTGCCGATTGGGTAGCTAAGTTCCCTGATTATCCCAGTGCCTTCACGGTTGATCTGTGGGGCGGCCACTGGGTGCTCGCCCGGCGATCTTTGAAATCGATGGAGAACAGGGAGCTTCCCGGGTTCATTGTAGTTGACGGGGACGGAAAACGCTTTACCAGCGAGAATTATAGAAGTCATTCTGTGTATTACGAGCTTGCCGTCTTTGATAGTCATCGTCTCATCTACCCAAGGGTCCCCTGCTACTGGATTTTTGACCAGAAGAGAGTCGACGTAGGGCGGCTTTCCCACAGAATTGGAGGAGCAGCCGGTCCGGTGGGACTTTACAGATGGGGCGAGGACATTGAAGAGGAATTGGCGAAGGGACACGTTTTCCGGGCGGATAGCGTCGTCGATTTGGCCGGGAAGCTGGGACTCCCGCCGGATAACCTGGACCGGACAGTGCGGCGATGGAACGAGTACTGTGAAGGCGGACGCGACCCTGAATTCGGCCGTCGCACTTCGGACCTCGTACCGTTGCGCAATCCTCCCTTCTACGCCATCCGGCTTTGCGCGGGTGGCGCTAATACGCAGGGCGGTCCCCGACGTAACGAGCGGTCTCAGGTGCTTAACACCGTGGGAAGCCCGATTCCCCGGCTCTACGCGGCTGGAGAGCTGGGATCGCTGTTTGGCATGCTCTACCCTTCCGGTGGTGGCAATCTCTCTGAATGTATAGCCTTCGGACGCAGTGCGGCTGAGGAGGCTTGCCGGGAGAAGCCTCTCGCGTAATACATTATCGGCCCTCGGTTGGTGTCGATTGGCCGAGTGGGCTACGCTGGAGCGCGAAGCCCGTGGAAGGAGTGAAAATACAGTTTTGCAAAAGTGCAGGCGCCTCAGGCGGTCAAGAAGATCACGGAGAGTCAGATTCGCTCAATAAGGAGGTTTCAAAAGGATGCAACACAGGGTAAGTGGTCTGGTTTTGGTTGCGATGATGATCGGCGCTTTGGTTTTGGTCCTTCTAGGGGAAGGATGCTCGACGACGCCGACGGCCCCGGCGACGACTGGTGCGTCGAACTCCGACAAGCCATACGGAAATCTGATTATCACAGGAGGCTTTAGAACGGGCAATCTGCTCGACGCCTCAGGCAAGGCGATTGACTATGGATTCCCATTCCAGGACCTCAGCGCCGCGATCTTTGACACCCTCGTGGTGGTGTCGCCCGAGGGCCAGATCGCGCCAGGTTTGGCGGAGCGGTGGGAGATCGCCAAGGATGGCATGACCCAGACCTTTTACATTAGGAAGGGAGTCAAGTTTCACAACGGCGATGACCTTACCGCCGCCGACGCCAAGTTTACCTTCGACGCCCTAATAGCAGAGGGTACCATTACCCCCGCCAGTATCTGGAAAGCTGCGGTAGCCAGCATCGACGTCAAGGATGACTACACCCTGGTTTTCCGCATGAAGACGCCGCAATTCGACTTGCTTAAGGGCTTTGCTCCTTGGGATGGCAGTACAGCCGTGTTTCCCAAGAAGTACATTGAGGAAAAAGGATGGGATTACTTCGGCAGGAATCTCATTGGCAGCGGCCCCTGGAAGATCGTGAAGATGGAACCCGGGGCTCGTCTCGACCTCGAGGCGACGGAGAATCACTGGCGAGCTAAGCCAAAGTTCAAAACCGTTACGATTCTGAACGTCAAGGAAGAGGCGACCAAGGTCGCCATGCTCCAGACAGGGGAGTTGGACATGGCCGGTATCTCGGCGCCTGATCTGGTGCCCGGGTTAAAGGCAGCCGGCCTGCGGGCAATAGGCCATTATGCAGGCACTCAGTGGTACGCGGCGCTTTTCTACGACTTTGCCAATCCCCAGAAGTCCCCCTTTAGCGACGTAAGAGTGCGGAAGGCGATGTCTCTGGCGATCGACCGGAAGGAACTGGCTGACAAGATCTACGGCGGGTATGCCCAGCCATCTGCGGTCTTCTACGCCTCCAAGACCGCCGACTATTTTGATTCTAACCTAATGAAGCCTGACCCGCTTGACCCCGATCAAGCAAAGAAGCTGCTGGCCGATGCGGGCTACGCTACTGGCTTCGCCACCAAGCTCTGGGAACCGGGAGCGGGCAGCGTCGTTAGCCAGGGGAACCTTGCCCTGGCCGGCTACTGGCGAAAGGTGGGCATCAACGCCGAGATAGCGACCATAGACCGTGCTCAACTGACCAGCAAGTTCATCCCCAAGCCGGTCCCCGATCTCTACAATACCGTCTTTGCCATGCCGACATCGGGGGGACCCTTGGGATACGAGCAATTAATTACGGCTTATCATTCCACTAAGAGCGTTTTCAAAAACGTGAACAACCCTAAGCTGGACGAGTTGATCGATAAGCTGCCAAACACGTCGGATCCGGCGGAGCGAAAGCGGCTGGCAACGGAGATATCCATTATGGGCAAGAACGAGTATAACGTCCTTACCATTCTGGACGTGGACACGCTTTTTGCCCTCGGTCCCAAGGTCGGTGGGGTCACCCTTGTCAAGAACAACAGCGGTCTAGCCATCGTTCTTGATACGATAACCCATGCCAAGTAGGTAGAGGAGAACAGGAACTCGCACCGGAAAGAGATGGCGAGGGGCAATTCGAATATTCTATCCGTTCTGAGAGAAGCGCATCGCATCGGGCTGGCTAAGCTGAAGGTGCTTCAGGATTCGGTCGACGATCTTAACGCTGGCGAACTGTACTCTGCCCGAGCAAGACTTCTGGAAGTCATGCCGTTCTTTGAGAAAGAGCTACCTTTGCATTTCCGCCATGAAGAGGAGGTGCTGCATCCGGCCTTACGGAGATTCCTTGCCGGCCCGGGCCCAATACTCATCGACGGCTTCGTGCCGGATCTGTGCATCCTCCTATTCTGCGACGACTTGTGCCAGCGTCTTGGCCCGCTAACAATGTACGTGCGGGATCACCAGATATTGTATGAGTGCATCGAGAACTTGAAAAGCATTGCCGATCAGTCTGCTCTGCTGACGGAGCCCAATGGAGACTGGACGCGTCAGGCGATGCACGCGATCGCAAGCGTCAGTTGGCAATTAGGCAGTCACATAGCCAAGGAGAACGAAGTTCTACTCCCCAAGGCGGAAGAAGTCCTAAGCCCTAAGGTTCTCCTAAAGTTAGGGCGGGCAGCAGAAAACCTATCATAGCAATTGAGCAAGGAGACTGCGGATGCGTACCCCTCAACCACATAACGATATGGAAGACTACGGCGGCCCCGAACGAACTCTATTTGCCAGCCGCGCCTTTGCCACGGCTGCTTGCCAGAATGCCTGTCCAGTGGGCCTGCAATGTTATGGATACATCGGACTTGTCGGCAACGGTCAGTATGAAGACGCCTACAAGTTGATTCGCCAGAGACTTCCTTTTCCGAGAACTCTCGGCCGTATTTGCGATGCCCCGTGCGAGCCAGTGTGCCTTCGCGATCCTATGGACGAGGCTCTGGCGATTAGGGAGCTCAAGCGATTCGTGGGAGACTATGCTTTCGACAAAGGAATGAAATACCGGCCTCGGCTCAGGCCTCGTCGCAAGGAGAAGGTCGCCATAGTCGGCGCTGGACCGGCCGGATTGTCGGCGGCTCACGATCTGGCGCGTGATGGCTTTCAAGTAACGGTCTTTGAGGAACTGCCTGTTGCAGGAGGTATGCTGGCAGTTGGGGTTCCAGCATACCGGTTGCCCAGGGAAGTGCTGGAAAGTGAGATCCAAAACGTGACAGACCTGGGCGTTGATATTAAGTTGAACCATCGG
>JAUSEJ010000818.1 GCA_030650265.1 Dehalococcoidia bacterium
AGGACTTTTCCGCCGCCGTCTCCTCCACGGTCGTCAGTACGCCGTCAAGTTCGGGTCGCAGCGGCTTCGGCGGTGGCGGGTTCTCTGGCGGCGGTGGTGGCGGCGGCGGTGGCGGCAGTTGGTGATCTGAAGGGACGCCAGGAGGCCTCGTGATTCTTCAAGCGAAGGATTTTTGGTGCGGAGTAGCGATCAACATTAGGAGGTAAGAAGGAAATATGGACGCGCTCGTTCTGATAATCATACTTCTATTGGCGTTGGCAGTCGTAGTGGGGCTGGCGCTGTACAACGGACTGGTCCGTGGGCGCTTGCAGGTGCGTGAGGGCTGGAGCGGTGTGCAGGTGCAGTTGCAGCGCCGGGGCGACCTGGTGCCGAACCTGGTAGAGACCGCGAAGGGCTATGCCGCCCACGAACGCGGCGTATTCGAGAGCGTTACCAGAGCACGCTCTCAATTGCAGACCGCCACAACGCCGGGCGAGGCGGGCCAGGCCAACAACGCCCTCACCCAGGCGCTTCGCTCGCTCTTTGCCGTGGCGGAGGCCTACCCTGACCTGAAGGCCAATCAGAATTTCCTCGATCTCCAGCGCCAACTGGCGGAGACGGAAGACAAGGTCGCCTACGCTCGCAATTTCTATAACGCCGTAGTCATGCAGTTCAATAGCAAGGTGTCGACCATACCGGGCGTTTTCGTGGCCGGGCCTTTCGGCTTCCACGAAGCGGAATTCTTTGCCGGGGATGACGCGTCGGCGGCGCTGCCGGCCGTCAAGTTCTCATAGGCCAAGGCGTACATTAACTATAATCACCTTCCCCGGCAGCAGCGCTTGAAGGATATGCGCCTGAGTGTAGGGGTCTCGAGCTGTTGCACCACCAAAGGAGAAGATCATGTCGGAAGAACTGGGAAGAATAGAGAGACTACCGGTTGACAGCTACAAATCCGGCAGGAAACTGCTGTTTGTCCCCCTTGTGTTTGCCCCCCCGGAACCGCCGGACGACCTGTCCGAGATCATCAATAGATACTGGGGACAGGTACGGACCCAGATCACGAAGCTCGAGGACAAGCTTGGCAGCCTGGCCATGATATTCCACGAGCTTATTCCCGTCGGCGGCGAAGACGGGATCAAGGCAATCGAAGAGTTGAACAAGGGCAGTCACGAGGTCGCCAGGCTCTGGACAGCGAAGGGCGTCAGGTTGGAACCGATTGAAGACGGCGAGTTGTTGGCCGAATTCATGGACTGGGGCAAATGCCTGTCAATAGGACTACAGAGCCAGGTGGCCTTCACCAAGATCTACGAGTCATACGCGGAAGCCAACAAGAAGCGTAACGAGCACATGGCGAAGCAAATAGACGAGATGCTCAAGGACGACGAAATAGGCATACTGCTGATGCGAGAGGGACACCAACTGCAGTTTCCCCCAAGCATTCAGGTGTTCTACGTCGCCCCGCCGAGCCTTGATGAGATCAAGCGCTGGTCTAGAGAGCACGACGCCAGGACTAGAAGCATGCCTGAATAACCAGTGGGGAATATTTACCGATGCCTGCCGTAAGCGTGACTCGAACGCACCGCCATCGCGAGCACCTTAGCACGCCCCACCTCAGGCCTAAACGACCCTAATCCTACGGTGAGACAGCCACGACTCTGTGCGCGGAACCTTGCGAAACGTACACCTTATTGGTCGTCGAATTGACCGCCACATATCGGAAACTCCCTAAGTTCCATTCGCGAATCAGAGTATCTGTCATGTAGTCGATCTCTTGGAAGTATTTGTCGTTTTCGACTGCCCCTTGGACTGCCCTGCAAAATATTGGCGTTCTATTGTGAAACATAGTACTTGCAACTTTGCTCAATATGGGCCATCCCCATGCCATACTCGA
>JAUSEJ010000823.1 GCA_030650265.1 Dehalococcoidia bacterium
GCAGCAGACAGATGGCGGGATATCCTCTCTTCGAAAGGGCATAACCGAGGATCCCGAAGATAATGGTCACCAGGATATCCTCGACCCGGGTCCGCATGGCGAAGGAACCGACGAAGGAACGGAAGACGATCATGGGCACGATGAACGCATTCGGCGCCAGGACCGCCATGGCGAAATAACGGGCAAAGAGCAAGCCCATGACAAAAAATGCAATCTGCGCGAGCAGAATCCCTGCAAAGATGGCATAGGGAAGAGCCCCCGAAGCCTTGAAGAAATTGGCGCCCGGCTGAAGGCCGTGCATGATCATGGCCGCCAGAAACAAAGCGGTCACCGAGGATCCGGGAATCCCAAGCGTGAATGTGGGGATGAGATCGCCCAGGATACACGTGTTCTTTGCGACCTCGGGTGCGACCAGGCCTGCGATGTTTCCATGACCGAAGGTTTCAGGATGCTTCGATGATCTCTTCTCTACCAGGTAGGCCACGATATTGGCTGAGGAAAGTCCCAGAGCCGGCATGACGCCCAGGAGGACGCCAACAAGACCACCTCTCAGGATCGTCATAGGGCGTCGCAACGTCTCGCCGAACCCCTCGCGAATGCTTCCTACGGTTCGGATCTGTGCGATGGTCCCCCCCTGTTCCGCAAGGATGATGGCCTGGGACAATGCGAAAAGCCCGACCGCCACCGGAACCAGAGGAAGCCCATCCTCCAGATAGTCGGTCCCGAAAGTGAAGCGGGAGGAAGCAGTAATCGGATCGCTCCCGACAAAAGCGAGGAGCAGGCCGATGCCACCAAGCGCCAATCCTGCGGCGACTTTTCCGCTTGCGGCCATGGCCAGGAGGGACAAGGCCAGGAGGGCCACCATGAAATATTCGGGAGGCCCCATCTCCAGCGCTACCAGGATCAACAGGGGCGAGATCACGACGAGAGAAACCCATCCGATCAACCCCCCGATAAAGGAAGAGGTCGTGGAGACTCCGAGGGCCAAACCCGCCTTGCCTTGCTGGGCGAGTGGATACCCGTCCCAACAGGAGGCCACGGATCCAACGCCTCCGGGCGTGTTGATCAGAATTGACGCGATCGAGTCCCCGTAAGCGGTGGCGGCGTGCACCGCCGCCAGAAAGATGATCGCTGTGGCCGGAGGCATTCCAAAGGTGAAAGGAAGCATGAGACCGACGCCGAACAGGGGGCCGAGACCCGGCATGGCCCCCACCACCAATCCGATGGTTGTCCCCAGCAGCAAATAAAGAATGTTCTGCCCCTGGAGGGCAATGGCGAACCCATCGAGCCACATTTCCATTGGCAAAACGCTCCTGGATTACAACGACTTCAAGAACTGGCGAAGAAAGCTCCCGACAATTCCCTCGGGGATGCGAGCATGCAGGACATACGAAAAGACGGTGATGAAGGCCACGGTCGAGAGGACCCCTGTGATCAGGACGATCTTGTACCTCCTGTAACCCAGGAGTAGCGGTACCGCGAGAAGATAGATCAGCGTCACGAGAGTGAATCCCAGCAGATAGATCAGGACAAAGTAGCCGACCATGGTGGCCAGGCTCCAATACCATGCGAGCGCCCCTTCTCCCTTTCTCCCCGCCTCCGCCTTCGTGTCCGGAGAGGACTTGGCTTTTCGCCTCAGGGCCAAATAGCGCTGCGTGATCGTCCAGACGACAAAAACCAGCGAGATGATCGACACCAGCCGCGGGAAGAGAGCGGCGGTAGGATTGTATGAGCGCGTCTCGATCAAAAAGGCCCCTGCAAAGACCCCGAGGGCGGTCATCAAGACGATATCTGGATCAAGAAAAAGGGACTTCCCCTTCATATTCCGGCTCTCCTTCCTGATCACCTTTTACCCGTTCGGCAGTGCAGAATCCCGCCTTTCAAGGCGGACTTGATAAGGACGGCTCAGAACGAACCTCGAGTAAGCCCCGCCCTTCGGTTCGACGAGTTCGTCATCCCGAGTGAGGCCGAGGGGCAGGCCGGAGAGGCGAGAGGTTCACTTCGAGGTCCCCGCTTTCAGAACGCCTTCAAGTGCTTTGATGGTAGCGTAGATCGCCTTGGATGCATTGAAGAAATCTTCACTCGCCAGCGGTTGAAGGGTCAGCTTCGCTTTTGATGCCGCCGCCTTGAAATCAGGGTCTGCCATAGCCTTCTGAAGACTCTTGATCAATATATCCGCTCTGTCTTTCGGAAGACCTGGAGGGGCGAAGAGACCTGTCATCTGATCCATTTTTACCTGGGGGAAACCCAACTCGGTCAAGGTGGGAATTTCTTTATGAGACTCATCTCTTTCAGGTCCGGTGACGGCCAAGACCCTCAACTTCTTCTGCTCATGGAGCGAAAAATAGCTGTCGAGGGCCCCTGTCCCCATCTG
>JAUSEJ010000829.1 GCA_030650265.1 Dehalococcoidia bacterium
ACGCAGCTACCTGGCGCGGGGCAATTGCCGGCATAGACCTCAAGGATAACTACACAGTAGTGCTTCGCATGAAGCAGCCTCAATTCGACATGTTGAAGGGTATCGAAGGGGGCATGGGGTCGGTGGTTCCCAAGAAGTACATCGAGGAGAAGGGCGTAGAGTACTTCCGGAAGAATCTCGTGGGCAGCGGCCCCTGGAAGGTTGTCAAGTTCGATCTCGGCTCCCGTCTGGAGGCGGAGGCTGTGGACGATCACTGGCGGCACGTGCCCAAGTTCAGGAATCTAACGCTGCTCAGCGTCTCCGAGGAAACAACCGCCGTTTCTATGCTCAAGACGGGTGAATTGGACATTGCCCTGATTTCGCCTGATTCGGTCCCAAGTCTTAAAACAGCGGGAATACGGATAATCTCCTTCGATCGAGGCACAAACTATTACGCCCAGGCGTTCTATGACTATGATAATCCCGCGAAGTACCCGCTTGGCGACCTTAGAGTGCGGAAGGCCGCGCAGCTAGCGATAAACCAGCAAGAGTTGGCCGATAAGCTGGTTAGCGGCAATGGCGGTCCGATTATTATGGCTTTTGTCCGTCCGACCGCGTTCTTCTGGGACGCCAATCAACTGAAGCTGGATCCCTTCGACCCGGAAGGGGCAAAGAAGCTGATGGCTGAGGCCGGGTTTGCCAACGGCCTTAGCACGAAACTCTACGATGTAGGTTCCGGAAGTCTCCTAAGCACGATTGACCAGGCTGTCGTAGGGTACTGGCGCAAGGTCGGGATCAATGCTGAAACAGTGCCTATGGAGTTCGCCAGCTTCCGCCTGAACTACAATCCAAAGACGAATCCCGACATTTATAACACCTTTTGGATCTACCGCACGAACGGCTATCGCGACTTCGAAGGGGTGCCCACGAGTTACCACTCCACCAAGGGCAGTGGCCAGAACCTCAAGGTCCCCGGGTTGGATGAGAATATCGACAAGTTCCCCCAGACCAGGGACCTGGCCGAGAAGAAGCGGCTGGCGTTGGAGGCTGTCGTGATGGGCAAGAACCTCTATAGTAGGCTATCGGTGGTGGGTGTATATCCAACTATGGGCGTCAGCTCGAAGGTGGGCAGTGTACCCCGTCGTCCAGTTGCCGAGATCTTTGGTTATACGTACGAAGAAATCACCCACGCCAAGTAAATAGGCGCGTCAGGCCCGATCGAACCGTTGACAAGGCACGGGGCATGTGCTAAATTAGCGCGGAGCGATAAATGGGATTTATGCTTTAATGGAGGACAATGTGATCGGTATTGTTTCTTTTGGTGGGTACATCCCGCGGCTCCGGCTCAGCCGCAAAAGCATTGTGCAGCAGATTGGCTGGTTGAACCCCGCCATCGCTGGCGGTGCACAGGGCGAACGGTCGATGTGCAACTTTGACGAGGACAGCGTGACAATGGCCGTGGCTGCCGCCAGAGATTGTCTGGTCGGCCAGAACAAGCAAAAGGTTGATGGCGTCTACCTCGCCTCGACTACTCTTCCCTTTGCCGATAGGTTGAATGCCGGTATAGTGACCACGGCGCTCAATCTTCGGGATGAGATCATGACGGCTG
>JAUSEJ010000835.1 GCA_030650265.1 Dehalococcoidia bacterium
GAAAACTGCTCAATCTACTTGCTTAAGCGTATGCTATTGAGCGTGAATGGCCAATCGAACTTGGGGTAACGCCTTTTTGAGGTACCCTCGATTCGTGCTCGAAATAGAGGGTTGCAAGACGCTCACTCTGTAAATCATTGACAGGCGCCTGTCCAGGATGTATTATGTCGCCTGTATCAGGCGGGGATGGGAAGGGATAGCCCTGAGAAGATGGAAACTGGTCTGTGCTGAGCCGATTGCCAAGACTAATAGGGGCCCCGTATTTTTATCCACTGGCGCTGATCTTCATTGGCGCATTCAGTTTTCTACTACGAATCTATCGTCTCGATGCGCAGAGTCTGCGGGGTGACGAGATTCTGGGCGTGCTGGCCATTCGAGGCCCGTTTACCGACATGTTTGCCAGCGAAGCCCTGGTCGATCATCCCCCACTGTACTTCCTCATCCTCCGTTTGTGGCTGGCCGTCGCCGGGCAGAGTGACTTTGCGATTCGCTTCCTGTCAGTGGCTTGCGGCACACTAACCGTCCCCATTGTCTATCATATTGGCCGCCGGCTTATCGCCCGCCACCTGGGCCTCTTGGCTGCCATTATCGCCGCAGTATCCCCGTTCAGCGTGATCTATGGACAAGAGGCCCGCGCTTACGCCCTGGCCCTTCTCCTCGCCACCGCTTCCGTCTATCTCGTCGTCAGGTTGTTCGAGCAGGCCGACATGAGACTCTGGCTGCTGTGGGCATTTGTCGCCCTGCTCGCCCTCTTCAGCGAGTACTTGGCCGGACAAATCGTGCTCTTTGAAGAGGTATTCGTGTTCCTCTTCTTGCTTGCTCGCCAACATTCCCTTTGGCGGCGTTGGCTGTTGGTACAAGTCATCATCTTTGGACCGCTGATTCCCTGGCTCTACTTCAGCCGGGCGGTGGCCAATGTCTACGCCTACGATTCCGCCCCCTGGGGCATGAATCTAGGAGAAATGCTGAGAGATGCCGCTAATGCCTTCAGCATCGGCAATTCTCTGACCGGACAGGTAGCAGTTGGCTTCATCGGCCTGTTCGTGGGCCTTGCCTTGATCGGGTTGCTAGACAGTCGACGTCACCTACGCTTCTTCCTGTTCTCCGTCGGTTACCTTTGCTTGCCGATTGCCCTGACATACGCTGTCTCTCTGGGAGTTCTAGGCTTTTCGGCACGCCACTTGCTTGTTGCCATCCCTGCCTTCTTCTTAATGGTCGCCGGGGGCTTGGACTGGCTGCGCCGGCGTTCCTGGCTACTGTTCACTCCCTGTTTGGCCCTGGTCCTGGCCGGCAGCGGAATATCCCTCGCCAACTACTATCATGATTCTAGCTTTGGTCGTGAGGAACTGCGCAGCACGGCGCAATACGTGGCTGATCGGGTAAGACCAGACGATCTCGTCGTTTTCACTGCTCCCTGGGGCGAGAAGATGTTCCGATATTACAGCGACGCTCCCTTTCAAACGACAGGCGTTGGCTCCCCTAACCAGCGCGACCCTGGGCAGATAGAAACCAGGCTAGAAGAGGTGGTTCCAGGACACGATCGAGTCTGGCTGGTGATTTACGACCCGGTCGCTGCCGACCCGCAGGCAACAGTCAGCAAATGGTTAGACAAGAACACCTATGCCCTTGGGACCAAAGGCTTTCAGGGACTGATTGTCCGTTCCTTTCTAACAAAATCGCCCATAACGACGGTCAAGCCGATCTCCCAACGACCGGTAGACGTGTCGTTCGGCCAGAGGATGCTTCTGGTCGGCTATGATGTCAACAACGCCGAGGCGCCGACTAAGGGACGGATCTATTTGACGCTTTATTGGCAGGGCCTGCAGCCAATGAAGGAGAGCTATCGTGTTCAGGTCAGGCTCATCGATGAGCAGCAGCGGGTGTGGGCTATTCGCGATCTCCGACCCGTCTTCGATACCTTTCTTACCTCCAGGTGGACGTCCGGGCTATACATCCGCGACGAGTATGAACTTGACCTTCTCGCCGGAACACCGCCCGGTACTTATAACGCTGTGGTTCAAGTATACGACGCCGATGATGGTCGCACCCTCACGACAGAGCGAGGGGTTAGCCAGATGGTAGTTGGCGGCGTGGAGGTGGCGAGACGGGTAGTGCCCCCGCCACTCGACCGTCACGACATGCAGGTGCGGACGCAGCAAACCTTCAGCGAGATAGAACTGCTAGGCTACAGCGTCTTTGGCCGGAGCGACCAGCGGGGAACCAGGCTGGAGGCCAAAGGCGGCGATGAGATCACGGTTTCTACCCTCTGGCGTGCGAAGACGAGACCAACGCGCAATTTGAGCCTTTCTCTCCAACTGACGGGGCAAGGCCAAACAATTCGCTCTGATCAGAACCCGGTTGGTGGAACCTATCCGAGCGGTCGTTGGGAAGCAGGCGAAGTAATCAGGGACTTCCAAACCCTGATCGTCGATCCCGAATTGCCAGCCGGAAGTTACCGTTTGCTTGCCACCGTCGACGGAGGAGAGCAAATCGGATTGAGCATGATCGACTTGAAGAAGGCTGAGCGCAGTAACTCTCAGGCAACGGGAGAAAACAGCGTGGGCCGTTCTTTCGGCGGCATCATTTCGCTTCTCGGTTACGACCTTAGACCTGCTCCCGGCTTGCCTCTCCAGCCGGGAAATACCATGGCGCTCGATCTATACTGGAAAGCTGAGAGCAAAGTCGGGACCCGCTATACCGTCTTCACCCACCTTGTGGACGCCACCGAAAAGATCGTTGCCCAGCAAGACGGAGAACCGGGCCAGGGGGCATATTCAACAACCGGTTGGCTACCAGGAGACGTGATCGCTGACCGACGTCGTCTAGCAATCGATTCGAAAGCCGAACCAGGCATCTATCGTCTCTTTGTCGGCCTTTACGATGCCCAAACGGGACAACGGCTGACTCTTGCCGACGGCAATGACCGGCTGCTGCTTGGCACTATTCGCATCAACAGTGATCGATAGAGTGTTGCTCACTGGACCTCCCTGGCAAGCCAGTCACGGCCAGCGAAGGACCAGGTCGCAGCCGGCAGCATCGTCAGCATGACCGAAGTTTCATCCCATCCCATCATAATACGATAATAATACTACCGCGTCATACGCTTTACAGCCTGGCTGGCACTCATAGTGAGTTCTTCCAGACTGCTTTGACTGAGTAGCAGGAGTATGGTATTCTCAGAACCGTACAGAGCTAGTAGATAGATTTCTGGATGGATTTGTGAACAAAGAACCAACACTCACTCCAAGAATACCCGGATCCCTAATTAGTCACCGAGTGCTAGCGCTGTCAATTATGGTAGTTGCATTCGGTTTGCGGGTTTATCGGCTAG
Source organism: Dehalococcoidia bacterium (assembly GCA_030650265.1). Next base: position 3,332 of record JAUSEJ010000835.1, read on the forward strand.
ACGCGGTCGGACTGGAAGGCGACGAGGCCTTCAGCATTCAGGCGGCATACTCGGGTCTGGCTGGCATCATACACATGGTTTCCACGGTGGAACCTCATCCCCCACTATATTATTCGTTTCTCCGGGGATGGTTCACGCTAACTGGCACTAGTGAATTTGCCCTTCGTTATCCATCGTTGATCGCGAATGTCCTAACTATCGCTTTCCTGATCAAAGTGGCCAACTTCTTCTCATGGCGGCACGCCGGGCTGGTCGGAGCGGTTTTGCTGACTCTGAATCCTTATCAGGTCTGGTACTCCCAAGAAGCGCGGATGTATACTCCTGCGGCTCTGTTCGGACTCATCGCCATCTACAGCGCTCTCCTATTCCTCCGCGGAGGCAAGCTGCGTTATCTCGGTCTAAATACCGTGTTCACAGTTCTTTGCATGTACTCCCACTACTACGGCATCTTCCTGTTTGTGTTCACGAATCTTCTGCTCCTGTCGGCAATGTGGCGCGAAAGAAGACCAGGGCTCGACTTCTACCGCTGGCTTGGCGGACAGACCATCGTCGCCCTCCTTTACTTCCCCTGGCTGGCCTACGCTAGCGATATCGCTCTCACTTACACCCCCTTCAAGAGAGGCACCATAGACCTCCTGTCGATCGTTAAAGAAGGACTGGTAAACTACAGTCTCGGACTATCAGTGCCACGCGACACCGGCTTTGTTCTGTCGCTGGGATTTCTGGCCGTGGTGATCGCCGGGCTGTGGTTTGCCGGTCAGATACGGGACAAGTTCCCGGCCTGGCTAAAATACTCATTTGTCGCCGGCTACCTGCTAGCCCCCTTAACTCTGGGATTCCTCGTATCGTTGTTCCGTCCAATGTATCAGGCGCGCTACTTTATGGTCAGTTCGCCAGCCTTCTTTCTCGTTCTCGGTTTGGGTCTAGTTGGATTGTACCGGCGAGCGCCTCTACTGGGTCTTGCCGCCGGGCTATTCGTCGTTTCAGCCCAATCATACTCTCTCTATAACTATTACTACGACTACGCGTACGTCAAGACGGATTTCGCCGACGCGGTTGCTTACATCGAGTCACACGGTCAACCTGGCGATGCCATTGTACTGGACGGATGGAGCCAGACCTTTCAGTTCTGGTACTATGATACGTTGAGGATCAAAGACCCCCTACCCAGCTATCTCTTTCCGCTCGCGGAGGCCAATGGCTGGGATCTCACGCCAGGAAAGCTTGACAATATCATGGCCAAACACAAGGGAGTCTGGCTTCTTGACTACGATGTGAAGGCCTATGATGGGGACAGGCTTGTGGAAAACTACCTGGCCAGAACTTACTATCAGTCACTCTATAAACAAGTAGGCTGGAACCGCGTTGTCTACTACACCCCGGCGCCTTCGACGCCGACCAGGCCGATTCCGTTTGACGTCACCTGTGGTCAAGACGCCTCTGCCAAGAACCTGCGCATTCCCACCACTTCGGTTCGAGCGGGTGAGATCTTGCCGCTGTCGGTCGATTGGCAAGCAACGGCGGCGAAGGTCAAGGACTACTCTGTTTCCTGGCGCTTACTCGATTCTAAAGGAAGAACCGTGCTACAGAGAGACTCGGACCCCGCCTCGGGATTCTCGACGACTAGCAATTGGACTCGCGGTGAAGAGCTAACCGACCGTTACGGCATGCTAATACCAGTATTTCTGCCTCCGGGGCAGTACGCCCTGTCGATCGTACCATACGACAAGGGATCGGGAACAGCTTGTATGCTCAGGCAAGGCGATAGGCAGGTACCGGCAGATACTGTGCAGTTGGCCCGCGTGGAAGTTCTCGATGCGCCACCGCTGGGAACCATCGACGAGCCATCACCTGCTTACAAGGCCCGTTTTGCCATCGGCGAACTGAACTTGCTGGGGTATGACTTGAACGGCAAGTCGTTCAAACCGGGAGATAGCATCAGCGCCAGGCTGTTCTGGCAGGCCACCAAAGATGTTGCCCGGGATTACGAAGTGACCGCGCGTTTGCTCAACGAAAAGGGAGATTCCGTGCAGGAGGTCAAGGCGAGCGTGGGACCGCGCTGGTTCCCGACCAGCCACTGGCCGGCCGGGAAAATCGCGGCGGACTACATCGACCTGACCGTGCCGTTTAGCGCCTCGTCAGGCATCTACAAACTATCACTTGCAGTTAGGGCCGACGGGTTAAACGAAAGCACCGTTTCGAGCTTCCCAGGGATGGCCGTGACCTCACGCGTTCGAGTCTTCAACGCTCCGGCTATCGCTTACCCGACCGCCACCGATTACGGAGGTGTTATCGAGTTGCTTGGTTACGACGTACAGCCGGCGCCGGACCGACCGCTAGCCGCGGGCCAGGAGCTCAGTCTAACTCTCCACTGGAAATCCTTGAAAGAGGTGAAGGACAGCTACAAAGTGTTCACCCAACTGCTTGGGGATGACCAGAAGATTTACGGACAACGCGACTCCATACCTCTTGATGGACTGGCTCCCACCAACGAGTGGGCTCCCGGTGAAATCATCCGGGACAACTATCGACTTCCCGTTCAGCCCGGGGCGCCGAATGGGAAGTACAGGTTAGTGGTTGGCCTGTACGAACCGGTCACAGGCAGAAGAATCCCCCTCGCCAACGGTGCGGGAGACGCCTTTGTCGCGGCCGTGTTCGATACAGCCGGACCCGTGACCAGGCCTTGAGTGATTATTCTTGAACCTAGCGAGCGCCTGAGATCTCGCCCCAAAGGGACCGGCGCTCTAAGACCCAGCGCGAGCGCTCGGGCAACTTCCGCCCGCCGCTACGACGAAGCCGTCATGGCGAACCACATGGCCTTGAGCGCGCACTTGATACCAGTGCCATGAATCTCGCGTCGCCCGCGGCCAAAAATAGTTGCAGCAAACGCCTCAGGCGGCTATAATCGGCTACGGGCTTCTCTTAGCATCACCGGAAGGCTTCGTATTATGAAATCAAAACCGTTACCGTTTCCCTATGGCGGCTTAGACATCGTTGAGGCATTCGCGCAAGACACACCGTATCGCGAGCGCCTTACTGCTCTGCTTGGCACTGATCTGGACTTTCACGATCAGGACAGTAGCTA
>JAUSEJ010000843.1 GCA_030650265.1 Dehalococcoidia bacterium
GAACACAGGGGCAGAGTGGGATAATAGCGCCCACTCGGGCCCCTAATCTTTCTATGAGGATGCCAACCTGTGCCTAAGTAGACCAAACCGAAGGAAGTAAGGACGCCAACCAAGCACCTATTGACTCGCTGGGAAAAAGAGAAGAGAGTTACGCGCTTTTTTCTTATCATCGCGGCAGTTGTTGTCGCTCTCGTCGTGGCAATCCCGGCCATTGGCTATTACAGGGAGGTTTTTGCCAAAGGGAGGGAGGCCATCGCTACGGTAAACGGCAAATCGTTTACGATGGACTCTTATACCCGGCACCTCGACCTGCGCGAGTACCAGATGGACGCCTTCTTGAGCAGCTTCAGCCAGCAATCGGGCACTAATAGCAACAATGCTCTGGTCCAACAACTACAATATCAGCGCGCCTCATTGCCATCGACGGTCGTCACCGACTGGGTAAACGGTGAGACGGTGTCCATCGCCGCGCCCGGGTTGGGGGTTTCTGTTTCCAACGACGAGATTTCGCAGGAGATGAATAGGCAATTGCTGGGTGACTCACCGGCCAATCAGCCGGTGGACGAGGCAAAACGGGCCGCCGATGCCAGGGATCAATTTAAACGTCTCAGCGACATTACGGGGATAACGACCGAAGAATACAGGCGTAGTGTCGAGGTTTCCCTTCTTCAGGATCGAATCGACAAACAACTTGGAGACAAGCTAATTACTACCACTCTACAGGTGAGGGCTCTGGCCATTGTGACCGCTAGCGAAGATGGGGCCAAGAACGCCTACAAGCGGGTGCAGGATGGCGAGGACTTCGCCAAGGTAGCCCAGGAGCTTACCATCGACCCACAGTCGCAAACCAATGGGGGAGATCTGGGCTGGCTGCCCAAGGGACTTCGCTCAAAGGAGTTCGATACGGTGGCCTTTGATTTGCCAACTGGCCAGATTAGCGAGCCGTTTGACAGCGCCGAGGGATACTACGTTGTGAAACTGCTCGAGCGCGACCCGGCGCGGGAACTCGACGCCACGACCCTCAATCAGGTAAAGGCACAGGCCTACACGCAGTGGCTAACCGACGAGAAGGGAAAGCTCCAAATAGCCTACTACATCTCGTCTGACAAGCAGTTCTGGGCACAGGACAAGATCGACAAGGAGCGAGCCAAGCTGATCAGAAAGACGCAACAGCAACAGCTTCGTTAGCGATTAGGCTTTCACCACAGAGGTCGCGGAGGACGCGGAGTGGACGTTTCAGGAAGACTATACACCATCCTGCGTAGCCCATTCTTTCAGACTTCCTCGTCAAACACTGGCAT
>JAUSEJ010000856.1 GCA_030650265.1 Dehalococcoidia bacterium
ACACTTCCACCCAGCAGATTGGCCAGACGCGCGATATAGCGCCCGTATGCGATTGGTTCTTTGAAGGGCTCCGTAAAGGTAGTAGAAACCAGCAGAGCGAAATTGGTGTTATCGGTCTTGCGATCGGCATAGCTGTGCCCATTGACACTTATGACCGGATCGTCGCCGGCGGTGAACTCCTGGGTAACCTCGCCGAAAGGGCACATGCAGAAGGTGCGCACTCGGTCATCGAAGGACTTGGAGAAATATTCCAGCTTGGACTCGTAAAGGACGTCGGTGAGGCCGGTCAAGACTGAAGCCGGGACCTCCACTCGGACCCCCAGGTCCACAGCATTGCGAGTAAGCTCCAGCCCGAGCCTGGCGGACTCCCGAGCCAGCCAATCGGCCCCTTCGCGCCCGGGAGCGACGATCAGGTACTCGCAGCCTATCTCCTCGCCCTCGCTGGTTTGGACCCCCGTCACCCGCCCGTCTTCGACCATTATATGGGCAGCGGCGGTCTGCAGTCTGACCTCGGCACGCGTACGCAGGAAGTCGAATAGACGTTGAGAGATCTCCTGACAATGTTCGGTGCCCAGATGGCGAATGGGTACAGGCGTCAGACGCATCTCGGCCTGAGAAGCCCTGGCTCTTATGGAGTCGATGCCATCTCCCGTACCGTAGATCCGGGTGGGGGCGCCAAAGCGCAGGTAGACATCATCGGCATAGTGGATCAACTCTTCGGCGGGCCCCCGGCCCAGGTACTCGGCAAGTCGCCCCCCGATTTCGGCAGAGAGGGTAAGCTTGCCGTCGCTGAAGGCCCCGGCGCCTCCCCAACCACTCACCAAGTCGCACGGCGAGCAGTAGGTGCAATTCGTCGTTTTGTCCTTGGTAGGGCAGGAGCGCCCCTGGATGTCCTTCCCCTTTTCCAGAACCAGAACCTTGAGGTCGCTGTGGGTAGTTAGCTCCAGGGTGGCGAACATCCCAGCAGGACCCGCCCCCACTACTACCACGTCGTACCTACCGCCCATTAGTCACCGTGAGCATTCTACAATGACCCTATGGTACTGTCAAACACCCAGGGGTCGACATTCTTCCATTCAGATGGCGCAAGACATGCTTGCGCGCCTGCCGGGAGCAACTAGATTCACAACGACGAAGGTGGCCGACACGGCGGTCGGCCACTACGGGGCGAGCGGCCTTGAACTTCTCAATAGACTGATCGAGCAAAGCCCGAGGATACAGGGGTGGACGCCCTGGACACGAGACCGAGTCGGTTTCGGAACCGACTCGGTCTCGTGGTTTCAGACCCTACTTATAGACGCCAAGCTTCTCTACAGCAGCCTTTGCCCAGGACGGGTCCACGATCTTGTCCATATCGATCCTGTCTTTTTGGAGACCAGCCTGGATGTAATATTCCTGATCGTCTGCCATGCTCGCCTTGTTGGTCTCACCATTCGGATTCAAGCCGGGCACCGCCATCTTGTCGTAAAGGGCCGCATCTTTCACCGTGGTGGCTTTAGCGAGAATAGAGACGACATCAGCCTTCTTCAGGGGGTCTTTCTTGATGAAGGCGTCGTTGTAATCCCTTACGCCTTTGAGATAGGCCATCATAAATCGAGTCGCTGCTTCCGGGCTCTCCTTGGCGAACTTGCCCGAATAGAGTATGACGGCAATCTGGTGGCCGGGAGTCATCTCGTCGGTCCGCTTGTAAATGACACCCAGGCCGCTTTCCACAATCTGGGTTACGTAGGGCTCGATGGTAACGGCGATGTCTACGCTCTTGCCTGCCAGAGCAGTGACCGCGTCCGGGTGAGCCAGCGCCACCAGGTCTAACTCTCGAGGCTTGATGCCCGCCGGGCGCAGGGCGTTGGCCAGGGCCGTCTCCGCCGTGTTGCCACCGAGGGAACTAATCGATGTGCGCCTGCCCTTGAAGTCGGCCGGGGTCCGGACCCCGGCATCCCAGAGGTCTTTGCGGACGATTATGGCCTCGAACCCCTGGCCCTTGGGCGTACTTCCCTTATCAGCCACGATCTTGATGTCTACGTCTCGTGCGATCGCGTTGTGCAGTGCAACACCCGGGGATCCGCCCCCTACGTCCAGTTGCCCGGTGCCCAGCGGCGCAACCATGTCGTTGCCGCTGGCAAACGGAATGTATTCGACGTCCAGGCTCTGCTCCTGGAAGTAGCCTTTTTCGCGAGCGATAAGAAGCCCCGAATCGCTCACCGAGGTCATCGAACCCAGTCGAACTTTGACGGGCGGCCCGCTCTTTTGCGCGGCCGGACTGGCGACTGCAGCGGCTGTCGGGGTTGACGCCGGAGCTGAACTCGCTGCAGGAGCAGGTTTCGCTGTCACGGCCGGAGCAGGGGTCGTCGCAGGCGTCGCGGCTTGTGGAGCGCAGGCCCCAAGCAGAAGCGAGATTACCACCATCCCCAAGATCGCTACTTTAGACAGAGAAATGGCTTTCAAAAACTTTTACCTCCTAACGCTGTTGTATGCTGCTGGCTGTAATTGCAGGCGCCGGTTGCCGGTCGTCATCAAGAGGAGCGGCGAAAACGCAATTTCGGCGAAATCTACGGATGGAACCCCCGACGACACCACGCAGACTTCTGATGGCGGATTACTAGCGATCGTCGATCTCTTTGGAGTCCTTTTGATCGAAGTACTTGTTGCAGTACGGGCAGTAAAGGTCGATGTCCTTGTGCCGGAAGTCGCCGTAGTGGGCGAAGAACTTCCCGTCGCAATGCGGGCAAGTTACCCAGAAAATCCTTGCCATATTACCTCCTTGTGTGGCTTCCAACGACCGTTTGCCCGGGCTTTGTCCTGGCCAGAGTCTTCACAGAGAACAACGGTCAGGCACTCCGGATGGAGTCCAGGTGCTGCGGAATGCGATTGAGTACTTCATCGTCAATGTAATCTTCCAGCTTCACGCTTTGCAGGGCGTGATCGGGCACGTTGCTTCGTGACGGGAAGGGACGATTTACCGGGCGAGTAGCGTCGATTATCAGCTTGGAGCTCGAATGGTCATTCATCATCGAGGGGTCCAGAGGCGTGCTGCGGACCGAGCGGAGTATGTCCAGATCACGGTCCGGCTGACAGCGAGTGGCTACGGCCCACATAACCTCCTGCTCGTTGAAGGGATCGACGTCAGAGTCGACCACGATAACGTTCTTCGCGAAGTCACAGGACGCCATCGCCATGAGTGCAGCCTGGCGGCCCTGGCCCTCTACGTTTTGATCGATGGAAATGTAACAGTTGAGCCTGCAATTGCCCGACACGGCAAAGTGGACCGCTTTCACAGTCGGCACCACACCCTTGATAGCATTGTATACGTCGCCCTCCTTCGGTATGCCACCAAGCAGCCAGCCTTCCCGGTGCGACACGAAAATGTCCTGGCAGATCGCATCGCGGCGGTGGTTAATGGCTCTCACCTGAATCACGTTGGACATCCGCTGAGGCCCGTAATATCCGGGCCACTCTCCGAAGGGCGCCTCCGGTTCTTTAACGCCCGGAAGGACCTCGCCCTCTATGACCACGTCGGCGTCGGCGGGGATCATGAACTCGGCGCCCCACGTCGCCGAGGGAACCAGGCGCAGCGGTTCCTGCATGACGCCGCTGACTACCTCATAGTCATCAACGCCGAAAGGCTGTACGTTAAGGGCTCCCAGGTAGAAAGCGGGGTGGTGGCTCATAATGATTATGACCGGCGCCGCCTCGTTGCGGGCGAAATACTTGCGGCAGATTTGCCAGTTGTGGCGGGGAGCCATGTAGAGCCCAAGCTTGGACGGACCTTTGTACATCGTGCGTTGGAAGGCCAGGTTGTAGAAGCCCCCTTCAAGGTCCCGGTGGCAAGTAGCCATGTCTATATAAGGCGCCGGGTCCATCTCGTGGTGGCGCACTATCGGCAACTCTCTCAGGTCGACCTCCGCTCCCTTACATACGACTTCCTTGACTGGCGCCTCTGATGGCTCAATTATCTGCGGAACTCCCCGCTGATTCAGTCGCGCACTGTAGGCCAGGCTCAGTCCAAAATTGGAGTCGCCGGCAGGATGACCCAAAGCTATCGCGCTCTTCTCGCGGGTCCCGAAGACATTAGTAACCAGCCGGAATCGGGAGATTTCGCCCTTCAGGTTGAGTGGCTGATCGAAAAGGACCGCCGGAAAGCGTCCCTGTTTCTCGAGGTGACGCAGGAGAGCCGTCACCTCGAATTTGGCCGGGTTCACCGGCTTGGTCACCCTGACCAGTTCATCGGGGTGCTCCGACTCTAGCAACTTGACAAAATTGGCGAGATTCAACCCCATAAAATGTTCTCCTGTATTAGTCTTTGCCATACTTGTAGAAGGGGGGGGCCGGGCAGGACCACTCCTTGGAGAGTGGTCTGGTCGATCAGGAAAACGCATAGAGCGAGGACCAATACCCGAGAGAGGATGAGGCGGTCCCTGGTTGTGGTCTTCAACTCAGCACCTCAACTAATACCCGACGGATTCGAGACTGCGCGAAGCTCCTAGAGTCTGCCGGCCTCTCCCCGCAGCACACCGGACGGATCGATCTCAGTCCGCAGTATGTGGAACTCCTCGTCTGTCGGAGGGACAGTGACGGGGACCTCGCCCTCCGGCATGATCAACTCGAAGCCGGTGTTGTCCACGATCTCCTTCAGTGAAGAGGACTCATGCACCGACTTGAGCCTCATCATCTTGCTCTCGGGATGGAAGTCAAACAACCCTAGAGGCGAAACGCAAAGGCGGGGACCCTCGGTGTTGATCCCGGCCTTCTTCCGGCTGTCCCATCCATCGATGTGTCCCACGGCGGAGATGAAATCGACTCGCTCGACAAAGGTCCGCTTGTTGTGACGTATGGGGAAAAGGTACGTCCGCTGGGTATTCACGGAAAACGATACATTGACCATGCCCGGGCCTCGAAGGGTAGGATGGTTGATGTCCCCTATGATATGGTTGTTGCAGTTGCCGAATTTATCCAGTTGCATTCCGTGATAGAAGAAGCACGATATGGCCCCTTCCGTCTCCGATAGCTCGAACACCTCGTAGCCGTCGACGATGGCATCGGCCTCTTGACTATAGACCACCGAAGTATGGCCGCTGAAGTGGAGGGCAGTCAGCTTGGGGTTGACGAACTGTCCGGTGGTGAGCAGGTTCATGTCGGGAGCATGCAACCTCTTCGCCAGCATACAAGCCGCGAAGGGGATGTCATGCCGGGCGCCGCCGACGATGACCAGGTCTTCGTTTCGGAGGTCGCGCGCCAGGACCACTGCCATCTGCTCGGGCCAGGTGTACCTCAAGCTGCTATCCATCGATCCATTTCCTCCTGAGCTCCTCCATTCTACTCCGGCCGCCGGCGCGGTCGATGTAGTCGTAGATATCCTTCCGCACGTAGCAACACTTCTGCAGGTACTCGGCGAAGGGCTGGGGATTGGCCCCCGAGGCGCTCGCCCTCCCCCGGTCAATGTAATCCTTGATGTGGTCCTCGTCGTGAGCAT
>JAUSEJ010000872.1 GCA_030650265.1 Dehalococcoidia bacterium
GCAGAGGCGGTGATTCAGAGATTTCCGGGAGTTCACCGGCTTCTTGTCAACAAGTACTATATGGATGACCTGTACCAGTGGATGATCGACAACCTCGCCTTGAAGTTCAGCGATTTGGTGGCCTGGTTCGATAAGAAGTTCGTTAGCGATGGCGCCTGTGATGGCACGGCCGGGTTCACGCTATATCTCGGAGATAGGCTCAGGCGTCATGTCACGGGCAAGGTTTACAACTACGCGTTGGTCATTGTCGTCGGTTTGGTGGTCATCGTCTTTGTCGTCGCGGCTATACAACCGACAGTCTTGGCGGCAGGAGGTTAAGTTGCCAGAGTTCGATAAATTACCACTTCTTTCAGCTACAATTGTCATTTCGTTCCTGACCGCCCTGGTCGTCCTGGCGATTCCCCGGGACAAGACCATCGTGGCAAAGTGGTTCGCGGCTTCGACCTCCTTTGTCACTATATTGATCTCGACCTACATGTTCGTGAACTACGACTACGCCAAAGCCGGCTTTCAGTTTGTCGAGCGGTATCCCTGGATCGAGTCCCTTGGAGTTTCTGTTCATTTGGGTATTGATGGCATTTCGGCGCCGATGATGCTGTTGACGTCTATCGTGATCTTCTGCGGTGTGTTTGCCTCCTGGTATGTGAAGGACAGGCCGCATGAGTTTCTTTTCTTTCTGTTTATTCTGGTGTCCGGCGTCTTTGGTGTCTTTGCCTCGATTGACACCCTGGTATTCTTCTTCTTCTACGAACTCGCCGTTATCCCGATGTATCCGCTAATCGCCGTTTGGGGTAGCACCAGGAAAGAGTATGGCGCCATGAAGCTGACTTTATACTTGGTTGCAGGCAGCGTTCTCATCTGGACAGCGCTTCTGGCGGTTTATATTGCCAGCCAGAAGTATTCTTTTGATCTTGAGGTCCTCCAAACGGTGGTGTATGAGCCGTGGGTCCAGACGGTGTTCTTTGCTTTCTTCATGGTCGGATTCGGTGTGCTCGGTGGGCTGTGGCCATTCCATACATGGTCTCCCGATGGCCATGCAGCGGCGCCAACCGCCGTCAGCATGCTTCACGCTGGTGTGCTAATGAAGCTTGGCGCCTATGGTATTATCAGGCTTGGTATGGTGCTTCTTCCTGAAGGGGCCAAGTTCTGGCTGCCGATACTGATCATCATCGCTACAATCAACGTGGTCTATGGCGCGATCGCCGCTGTGGCTCAGAAAGACTTCAAATATCTGATCGGCTATTCCAGCGTCAGTCACTGCGGCTATGTCTTGATGGGCATAGGTACGCTAACCGTGATTGGCATGGACGGGGCGATTCTCCAGATGTTCTCGCATGGAATTATGACGGCACTCTTCTTCCTGCTTGTTGGCAGCGTTTACGACTCGGCGCACACCAGAGACCTGCGCGATTTCGGGGGAATAGCGAAGGCTATACCTATTATATCGATCTTCTTTGCCATCGCCGGACTGGCCGGGCTGGGCTTGCCAGGCATGAGCGGGTTCGTGGCCGAGTTCATGGTCCTGATGGGCACGTTCCAGACCTATCCTGTTTTAGGCATACTCGGTATTGTAGCGGTGGCTATAACCGCCGTATATGTCCTACGAATGCTGGCGAAGGTCTTCTTCGGGCCACTCAATCCGAAGTGGGAGAAGCTTCCGGATGCTCGCCGGGCAGAAGTGT
>JAUSEJ010000875.1 GCA_030650265.1 Dehalococcoidia bacterium
CCAACGGTGCGCAAAACGCCCTAATAGTATCCAGGGCTTCACTAGTAGCGGCTATTGCGAATTCTGCAGCCTCTTGGTTGTCGCCAGGCGAGGTTATTATGGCCTTGGCGAAGGGCGGGGCCCCATATAGCCGGCAACAAGTCTGGCTAAACGATTCGCCGGTTGCCTTCCCTTTATACCATTCGTCCAACTCTTGCTGGTCCATTGACGTGAAAGCGACATGCCCCAACTTCATTTCTTGGCCCTGGAGTTGCAGTCCAGCAATGGGAAGTTCTATAGGGCGCCAGAGATCGTGTGCAATAGAGCTGACGTCGACGCACCCCGATTTCTTCTTGCTCACCCGGTTCCTCCAACCTAATCTCTCAGATATCCTCCCCGCCTCAACCCCGCCAGCTTCTCCATGATCCGCTGCCTTGCTCTAGCAGTCTCCTCTTGATCTATGGCCGCGGTTATCACCCTGTCCCTCTTCGAAACGATCTATCACTGCCTTCTCAATCATTTCGCAACATTCTTCCTCAGAGTCTCTTTGCAGAAGCTTTCCCCTTTCCGCCTCAATTGAGGTATTGTAACATCAAACGAAAATTACATTGACACGCATATGGATGGGTGATAGTATCCACTCTAGTGTTCATGTATCCGATTTCGCATTTGGCGACAGGCGCTGCCTGAATTAGGAGGAAAGATGGCTGTACAAGAGGAGCAGGTAACAATCGTCGGCTGGCCGAGCGATCCGGCCAAGGTAAACCATAGCCTTAAAGTGGATGGCCCGTGCCCGGTTTCGATCTCCTTCGAGAAGACGCCGGCCAATGTCATTATCCAGACGACTCCCAAGCAGCCTCTATATGTCGCGTTGGACATGAACATGGCGGCGCGCGAGACTATTCCAGTCTGTATCAAGCTTTGCGAGCCGATATACGCCGAAAGCGATTACCAGATCGGCATCAATATACTTGGCAAGTCCTGGGGAGCAATAACTCTCAAGGGCGTGACCAAGCTGTCCAACCAGTCCAAGGGGACGTTTCCGACGATTGAAGGCGTGAATCCGGCTATAGGCAACAACGTTCGGCCCAAAAGCCGGAAGCGAGGATAAGGCGTGGCGGCAAGGACGAAACGAACGGCAGGAACTGCCTCGGAAAATGCCCAGGCGGCTAAACGCAGGGGGAGGCCGCCCAAGAACAAGGACGCCACGGGCTCCGGTGCGTCAGCGGGAAACGGTGCGACCAGCGGACGGTCCCGGATACCGGAGGACCTATCTGACAGGGCTTCCCGCGTGGTGCACCAGGCGGCTTCGATCCTTGAAGAGGAAATGGCCGCAGGGATCGCGGCTGCCAAGCAGGTAGAGGGGCGCTTCTTCAACGCAA
>JAUSEJ010000878.1 GCA_030650265.1 Dehalococcoidia bacterium
CCGCAAGACGCCAGGAGCAGGGCGCCGGCAACCACTAACATCATGACAAGCGCATTGAACCTAGAACCCATTCTCACTTCGCTCTCCTTTTCACTTAACCTGAGTATCCTTCGGCCCATCCATGGCTAACAATGCAGCTAACAAAGCCTGTTGGCCATATGGCTGGCCTTATTGGCCCAAAATGCCGACTTTACCGACGAACCGGACAATAGGTCTAGCTACCATAAGTTCCAGTGCTTGTCCCCGACAGGGAAGGGACATCGCCCATCTGAACCCCTCGGACATGCCAGGCAGTTGAGCAATCTGACCTCAGGCAACTGTGCGCCCTTGGACTGCTCAGCATACGCGAAAGCCTTTCTGACTCCTGCGTCATCACCTTCGAGTATGAGGGTGACAGCCCCTTCTGCGCCGCCGAGACCGCCGGCCGCGATCTGGGTTGCCTTCACACCGCCAAGAATCTCGAAAGCCTTGATCTCCGTCACGACTTCTCCCAAACGGAGTGGCAGCAGCGCACACGCAAGCCCCATGCCCAGTTCGCATTCCCTGAACCGGGCGGCCTTAACCGCTTCGTCCAACGGGACAGAGATCAGTTTCTCGAGACCAATGGGTACAATCACGTGGAAGCCTTTTTGCTTAGCGGCAGCGATTACCTGGGTAATGCTTGACCCTCCTTTCGTGGGGTTGCCAAGCAGAACTCCCACATTGCCATTTATATCAAGGGCATTACCACCTTTGACATAGACGTCATCTGGCCCCATCTCCGCCAAGATTTCACGCATGCCGGTGCCTTGAGTCAAGACCCCGTTCTTAATGACCAGGGAATGACGAAATCCGCTTCCGTCATATTTGGCTATGTCTGCTTCCGAACGCTGTTCGCCGTTCACGGCCATCTCAATGCATGCCCCTTTGGGAACAATGGCGCCGCATAGCCAGACGGGCGTTCCCGGCTTCTGGCCGGTGAGTTCTTCAGCGATAAAATAGTTGCTACTGCTGGGGTGCAGCACTACCATGCCAGTCTCGTTGGCCCGCCGGACCGCCGGCATCTGGGCGACTGCCTTGGCAATGAGCTTCTTCGACTCAGTCGGAGTCAATATTACTTGGGCCAACATGGCAATTCTCCTTAATTAACCACAGACACAGTGTACATGCACAGAAAGGTCCCGCAGGCAGATTGAGACAAGACAGCCTGCGGGACCAAATGCCGCTCTATTGTACTTTCGCTTCCGATTTCACTGAGGCAATGAACTGGGCCATCCAGTTGTCTTCGTCGGGCACGACTTTGGACATCCAGTTGCCAACGTCCCCTTCCAGTTCGAGAATCCCCATCTCTGCCGAATAAGGGGCGGCGGTGCAGCACAGCCCACAGTAGATGAACCTATTCAGCTTCTCGTACAGGTTGTATTCCTTCATCGTCTTGTGATGGGCCATGGCGACTTCAAGGTAATACTCCGTGGGCGGAAGCTTGTCCCGATTGGCGGGATTCTCGCCGTAGACCGAGCCTGGTGGCAGCCGGAGATTGGTGAAGGTTGGGAAGACGCCGTTGCTAATCAGCCAATTGTTGCCCTCGATGTGGGAATCCCGGGCCTCCTGCCAGGTCTTGTGCCCGTCCTCCGGGATCATGGTCAGGCCACCGATGATTTTGCCCGACACGTTGCCGGCGCCATAGACATCCACGGCATCCACATAGGCCTCCAACCACTGCTCACGGGTGCAGTGCTTGGATTTGCCAGGCACTACTTGGGCAAACTAGGCGGGATCGAACGCCTCCATTTGGAGAGCGATCGCCTCCAGACCGACATCCTTCAGCCTCTGCATGTTTTTCCTACTCATAGCCTGGGTGACTAGATTATAGCTGGGCTTGTAGGGAAGAGCGTTTGCCAGAGCCCCGACGAAATCCATGTAGATCTTCGCCTCGGTCTCGCTGTTCATGAACCCACCCATCTCGAGCTTGCCTTCCGGGTACTTCACATCGGAGCCGAGAATCTTGTAGGCTTCGACCGTTTCGTCCAGGCTGATTGTAACGGACCGGTTGATGCCGATGGATTTGGCGTCCTCCTGAGTGCCGTTGAAGTTGCAGAACTTGCACTGGTCGCCGGTGGCGAAGTACTCGCAGTAGCGGACGGGCACGATGAAGAAGCAGCGTTGATTCAGATTAACGAGGTCAGTTACCAGCGTCCCCTTGCTGGTTAGGGCCTCTTCCAGCGGTGGCTTGGGAGGAAAATAGACATCCATGTCCACCATGTCCTCTCCCTCGAAGATGGCCATCCGGCCATCGCCACGATCTTTGATGCGATAGGGGCTTCGGGAATCCATCCGGATTTTGGCGCCAATGCCATTCGCCATGTACATAGTATTCGGTCGCAGCATATGACCGTCTTTGATTCTCTCGGGCCTCTTAACGGCCTGGTCTTTCAGGGTCACATCGTGGTCGTAGGTCTGGTAAGTTCCTAC
Organism: Dehalococcoidia bacterium; assembly: GCA_030650265.1. Next base: position 2,452 of record JAUSEJ010000878.1, read on the forward strand.
ATTGTTTCTCCGCAGCCATTGGCTAACTTTGTCAAGGTCGTCGCTGTCGCCTACGCCGGTGTTCAGGATCTCCCATTTGACAATTACCTCAAGGGGAATCGTCGGGTACTTCTTCTGCAAGTCGGCAATTCGAGTCAATGCATTTCCTCCATCTTATAAATGTTCTCTGGACTCGGGCAATTGTGTCAGGAAAGGCGCATAGTCGGATACGCATTTACCTGTCTTAGTCGTCACAAAGACCCATTGAGTTCGTCTCTGAGCGCGCTCTGCCTAAGTAGAGCCTTCCGGGGTCGTCCTTGACCTTCGTTCGGGTTGAGATGATACTGAGGTCGTCTTTGACCGTTGACGCGGCTAAAGCAATCGTGAGGTCGTCTTTGACTCTTTTGAATTGCCGGGCCGATGGCAGCTTTGCCACCTGCGCGGTAGCACAATTATAGCATCAGTAGGCCCATAGTCAAGACTCAGTTTTCCTCAGATTCTGCCAGTGTTCATTGATTATTCGACATGGACAACGCGTCCCTGACCATCGAAACTGGCAGCCCCGCGTCCCAAGAGTTGTGCAATTCCCATTCTCAGATTTTGATCTAGTGCCGACCCCGAGCGTTGGAAACCGAATAGTCGTGCTACTTCGCGCACTAGATCGTCCTCGGGGAGGCTGATTTGCTGACGCAACACTTCTAACGCAGCGTTAGCACTCTCCTCCGGGGGTATGTCTTCAGCATCACGTCTAGTTTGCTTGCCTTCGGATGGAATACGGAAGGACTCATACTGCGCGGGATCGACCGCCTCTGGCCAATAGAAGATTGAGGCGCCACACATGGTAGTACGCAATTTCAATGCAGCGCCGACCTCTCGAATTCGCGCCTCAATCCGGCTACTCATCTTGGGCATGCCCCAGGCACTGATTATCCGTCGACACAATAGACCGTAACTAATGGGTCCCTCCTCGTTTGTGACCTGAGCGATCTGGGCGGCGATGGTCCGTGTTGTGGTCGGAAGATAGAACTGGTCTGGCCCCAGACTAACGCGTGGCAGCTCACAGGTCGAGTAAGGGACAGCGGCAGTCGCCATCGATTCCAACTGCAATGATGAAGAAGGAATCACGGCATTTGCTATAGTTAGAGATTGCTGCGGCACATTGGCATCTGGAACCGTCGATCGGGGCAAGACTGCTCCCGCGGTCTGCTGCCGAGCGGCAGCGATCGCCTCTTCGATGCGGTCAATTTCCCGTTTGGGATTCTCCCACCAGTCGGTCGACCAAACGCGGTGTATCTGCCAGCCCAATTGGCGCAAGACCGCCTCGCGGAGCTTGTCCCGGTCACGCGCCGTCCGGGCCTGATTATACATGGCGCCATCGCATTCGATACCCAGCAGGTATTGTCCCGGATGATCGGGGTCCACAACCGCGAGATCAAGGCGATACCCGGAGCAGCCAACCTGGACATCCACGTCATGACCCCGTGCTCGTATATCGTGACACACCTGTTCTTCAAACAGCAAGTCAGGCCCGGAATCGGCCTTCGCCGGGCGCTGGCTGAACAGAGCTTGTTTGCCACGTTCGGCGTATTCAAGAAAGGCCTTCAGATCAGCTACCCCTTTGGCACTGGTGCGCGTGGAATCCAACTGGTCCGCTCTCAACGTGGAAAAGACCAGCATTTCTTGTCGGGCACGGGACACGGCCACATTTAGACGTCGCCATCCGCCTTCCTTGTTCAGGGGGCCGAAGTTCATGCTTACCCTTCCCTGCGCATCTGGCCCGTAGCCGATCGAGAACAAAATCACATCGCGCTCATCACCCTGGACGTTCTCGAGGTTTTTCACGAAGACCGGCTCAATGGCATCGGCCGTGAAGAAGCGCTCAAGGTCTTGTTCCAGAAGCAGATGCTCGTCGAGCAAATCTTCAATAAGCTTCTGCTGCACACTGCTGAAAGTCACCACCCCTATACTGAGCTGGCATAACTCCGGATCGCGCAGGCGCCGGAAGACTTCGGCAACAATCGCATCCGCTTCGGCACGGTTTTGCTTCGTCTTTCCGCGGTCATATACTCCTTCCACAGGGCGCCAATGCACCTTTGGTGTGAGGTCGTTCGGCGAGGGGAAGGTGAGGAGTCTATTGTCGTAGTACTGGCAATTGCTGAAGGCAATAAGGCTTTCGTGCTGACTACGATAGTGCCAGACCAGGTGCTCCTCCGGCATGCGAATCGCCAGACAGTCATCCAAGATACTCTCCAGGTCCGGTATTGCCATACTCTCATCATCATCTTCGGGATTTATTGTCGTGAAGAAACTGGTCGGTGGCAACTGCTTGGGATCACCAACGATGAAGGCCTCCTTGCCGCGGGCAATAGCGCCAACTGCTTCGCAGGTCGGCACCTGGGATGCTTCATCAAAGATTACCAGATCGAAGGAGGTATGAGATGGATCGAGATACTGGGCCACCGAAATGGGGCTCATAAGCAGGCACGGCTTCAACCGGCTGAGGACATTCGGGATCTTCTGGAAGAGGCTGCGGAGGGCCATGTGGTTTTTTCGCCGCAATTCACGACCGAGAATGCCCATCTCTGAATTCTGCGCCGGATCACCCAGGGCGCGCGGCACACGTGCCGCCAGCCTGGCACGCACCTCGTCCCGAGTAAGCTGTGCAAAGGTTCTATCGAGTTCACGGAACTGCTGGATCTTGTTTTCAAATAGACCTCGTGCGAAGGATGACAAGGCCGGGTCTTTGGCAATTTCCTGCTCTGCCCAGGCCTGATACAAACCACGGACGAAAGCTGGCTCGAAATTGGCGTGGGTCAGCTTGCCTTGTTCATAGGGGGCAACTAAGGGCAGCAGCCTGGCCTCGACCGCTTGCGTTCGCATTCGTATCCAAACGCACCAGTCATGCAGGTTATCCAATCCCCCTTCCCAACAAGCAACGCGGGCCAATATTGCCGCAAAGCAACCGGGGGCATCCTGGTAGTCCACTAGCGCCGTCTGGTCAATTAGCAGGAGTTGGCTCAGCGATTGCCATGCGGCCATGACTGCATTCCCGGCTTCGCAAAAGGCACCCAGTTGCTGGCCGAACGCACCGTCTGGTCCAAGTTGCTCGCGGTATTCCGTCATAATCTGCGCCCAGTGGTCGCGCAGGGCGCCCAAGCGCGCCGTGTCTTTCCCGGCAATTGCCGTTGCTTGTTTTCGTACGTTATTAGTCCATCGGCTGGCGCTGGTCAATTCATCCCAATTGGCATTGCCGTCAAGCCAGAGACCGCCGAACACCTCCCGCGCCCGATCGCTGGCGGAAGACAATACCGCCTCTTCCTCGTGCAGGCGTTGCAACTGCGTGAGTTCAGCCTCCAACTGATCGCCAGAGAGCCGGGCACCAGGTTTCAGAGCACTATGTAGGGCTTTCGAGACGCGACGCCGGCCCAAGATGCCGGGCAAGAACCAGGTCTGGTTGGCCCGGTGCAGGCTATCGATCAAACTGGCAGTATCCAG
>JAUSEJ010000892.1 GCA_030650265.1 Dehalococcoidia bacterium
TTGCGGTTAACAGATCTACTGATGACTTCGCCGGTGAGGTAACCGACCGCCAGAGGAATGAAGGCGGCGACAAAGGGAATGGCAAGGAAGGCCCATACGACGCCGGTGCCAAGGGCGAGGGAGGCGCCGAGAATGGCGGCCAGCGCATACTGGCATGCGGAGACCTCGAATACCGGCAGCCGCTTGAGCCTGGCACAGTCTTTGCACCTCGCTCCCACGGGAGTGTAGACCAGGCACTTGGGACAGATGGGCTTGTCGCATTTCCCGCAACGAAGATTTGTATCGACTTTGGGATGCTCAGCGCATTTCACCCCCGCATTATAACCCAGGATAGAGATTCCTTCATGCCATACATCGGGAGCGCTTCAGCGGCCTGTAAATTGGGGCTTTCTCTTCTCGGCAAAGGCCCGGACGCCCTCTTTGAAGTCCTCCGTGTAGTTCATGGGGTCTCCCAGCAGTGATTCCAACCTGAGCCCTTGATCGATCGGCAGGGCCAGACCCCGGAGGACGGCCTCCTTAGTGGCCTTGATGGCCAGAGGGGCGTTTTCGCTGATCTTCCTCGCCCAGTCCCCGGCGATTGTCAGAAGGTCGCCTTGGGGAACCACGAGGTTAACGAGGCCAATCCTGTAGGCTTCGTGGGCATCAATCTTCTCGGCAAGAAAGAACATCTCAAAAGCTTTGGCCAGTGAAATCAGGCGGGGAAGACGCTGGGTCTGTCCGGCGCCCGGGATAATGCCCCTTTTGACGCCCATAGTCCCGAACGTGGCGTTCTCGGCGGCAATCCTGATGTCGCAGAGAAGGGCCAATCCCAAACCGCCGGCGAGGCAATGCCCGTTGACAGCGGCGATCATCGGCTTCATGATGTTCAGGCCGCTGAAGATCAAGACGTTTGGCGCGCCCTGGCTTGAGCTTTTCCGTCCAGCGCGCCCTGGTATCAGCGTCTTGAGGTCGGCGCCGGCCGAAAAAGCCCGGTCGCCGGCGCCCGTCAGGATGGCAACCCACAGGTCGCGGTCATCGCGAAAGTCGACCAGAGCCTTACATAGCTCGGTAAAGGTTTCGGCGTCAAGTGCGTTCATCGCCTCCGGCCGGTCAATCGTGATCTTGGCTATTCTCCCGTTCTTCTCGTAGATGACTGACACTATCTCTCTCCTTTGCGTCTGGTTGCAATTAGCAATTAGCAATCAGTAATTAGCTTTCAGCTTTCAGCCTCCTTCCAACCCCGCTGTCGGCTGTCGGCTGTCGGCTGTCGGCCAATAGCTATCTAGATCACCTCTGCTCTTTCCAGTTCGTCCAAATCCGCCTCACTGAGACCTAGAAGAGACGAGATTATCTCGCGGCTGTGCTCTCCCAGGTCCGGCGGGCCTTGTTCGACGGTGCAAGGCGTGCGTGACATCTTGATGGGAGTGTTCACGAGTCGCATTCGCTTCCCGTCTCCTGCTTGTACTTCGGCGATCATCTG
>JAUSEJ010000896.1 GCA_030650265.1 Dehalococcoidia bacterium
GTGCCCGCTTATGGTGAGGGTAGTTAATGGCAAGGCCGTTCAGATTCGGGGGAACAAAAACTCGACCTGGACGAGAGGCGAGCTCTGTCCGAAAGGGCGGTTGAATCTCCAAATCCTTTATGAAGTCGACCGGGTCAAGGCTCCTCTCAAGCGTACCAACCCGAACAAGGGACGAGACCAGGATCCTCGCTGGGTCGAGATCACTTGGGATGAGGCTCTAAACACCATCGCAGCCAAGATGGCGGATTTGCTCTATGGGCGTTTGCCGAAGGCCTTTGGCACCCCCAACACGATCTCTCACAGCGCCCTGTGCAGCGAAGCGAGTAAAGCTGGAAGCTGGTATGGACGGGGTAAACTTGCTTACAGTTCCTTTGATCTCGAGGATTCAAACTACGTCATTGCCTTCGGTGCGCCTATCTTGGAGAGTAACAGGCCCTTCAGTGCGATCATATCGGCCTTTGCTCGAGGAAGACGGGGGAGACCCAATGCAAGGCTGAAACTGGTAGTAGTCGATCCCCGCTACTCTGTCACGGCTTCCCGGGCCGACGAATGGATACCCATCAACCCGGGAACAGATGGCGCTCTCGCTCTGGGCATGGCCCACGTGATCCTTACGGAAGGGCTCTGGAGCAAGAAGTTCGTGGGCAACTTCAAGGATTCTGCGGCAAAGTTTGTCAAGGGCAAAGATGCGGAGGAAGCTTCCTGGGATGACGCGGGCTCCACCGGCCTCATCAAATGGTGGAACCTTTTCCTCAAGGACTTTTCTCCTGCCGAAGCCGCTGAGAAGACGGGGATTCCGACGGAGACCATCGTCAGGCTGGCCAGGGAGTTTGCCGGTACCCAGCCTGCCATCACTATCCAGGGCCGTGGTAGTACGGCCTGGCCCGGCAACGGCACGTACAACTCCTATGCCGTGTATGTTCTCAACGGTCTCGTGGGCAGCGTCGACGTCAAGGGAGGGCTGAATCACTACTCCAGCGTTAACTTTGACGCAGAACTTATTCCCATCGCAACGGATGACCTGGCTACTAATTCTGGCAAGAAGGCGCGCATAGATGAAAAGGGGACTGTGAGATTCCCTAACGCTGACGTCATTACCAACAACTGCGCCGACAACATTCTTAAGGATTTCCCCTATCCCATTGAAATGGCTCTGGCCTTCTGGAACAACTTTACCTTCTCCGCTCCCGGCAGTCGGCGGTGGGAGGAGGCTCTAAAGAAGATCCCGTTTGTGGTTCACCATACAACTCATATAAGCGAATGGAGCATCTACTCGGACATCGTTCTTCCTGCCCAGACCTATCTGGAGAAGTGGGGATGTGGCAGCCCGGCCGGCGGAGCCAACCTATACAGTGGGGCGACTCTCTACCAGCCGGTGGTTGACCCTCTCTTCGACACGAGGAGTGAGGCAGATCTGGCCCTCGCGTTAGGCAAGAAACTCGGTGAACGCTATCCCAGTATCAAGAAGTCGTTTGACGGCATCGGGGGGGCCTATGGCGATACCACCGAAGGCTATGTTAAGGCGCGAACGGAGGCTCTCTGGAAGACCCTTCCCGGTGGCTGGAATGAATTCCGGCAGAAGGGCACGGTCAACGTTGGCCCCTACAAGTTCAACGGGGGGTACGACACACCCTCAAAGAAATTCGAGTTCTATTCCGGGAATTTGAAAAAGCTGTTCGAGGATAAGAAGGTCACCGATAATGACCTGGCAAGCTATCACATAAAAGCGCGGGGAGATGTCGTCTATGTCCCGCACCATGAGGATCCTACTTTCATCGGCGACAGTTCAAAGTTTCCGTTGGTTCTCATTAGCTATAAGAACGTTCTGAGTCAGGAAGGAAGGAGTGCAAACACTCCCTGGACTCAGGAGATGTATTTGGCCCCCCTTTATGGTGCAGGTTGGACCAATTTTGCCGAGATCAATCCAAGTACTGCTGCCAACTATGGCATCCAAGAAGGCGACGCCATCGTGGTGGAGTCCGAGGTCGGGAAGATCACGGCGAAAGCTAAACTTTCTCCCGGAATACATCCGGTGGTAGTGGCTATGTGCTACGGCCAGGGCCACTGGGCTTACGGTCGTTGGGCAAAGGACAAGGGCTCGAATCCAAACGAGATAACGGGCGTCATGTATGAGCATATCACTGGCATGGCCGCCTATTTCAACACCCGGGTTAAGGTACAGAAAGCTTAAGGAGGTGGAACACAAATGCCCCGCTATGGAATGGCCATTGATCTTGACCGGTGTATTTCCTGCCAGGCTTGCGTCATCGCCTGCAAGATAGAGAACAACTCCCCGCATACTACACCGGAAGGATTCAAAGCACGGCAGATGAACTTCAGGACAAGGGTGGTGCCGCTGACGAGGGCGGGAAGTTATCCCCTCCCAAACTTCGACATCTACCCTATCCTCTGCAATCATTGTGAGAATCCCGCTTGCGTGGCGGTGTGCCCTACGGGGGCTACCTTCAAACGGAGTGACGGGATCGTCCTTATCGACTGGGGGAAGTGCATCGGCTGCAAGAACTGCATGGCAGCCTGTCCCTATGACATGAGGTATCTTGTGATCAGTGACACCCAGGAGCCATACCAGAACCCTGACCTTCCTCTACCCAAGAAGGAGAAGGTCGACAAGTGTACCTTCTGTGCTCACCTCGTTGACAAGGGTGCGGAACCGGCCTGCGTGGCGGCTTGTCCCGCGAACGCGAGGATCTTTGGTGACTTGAGCAATGCCGCCAGCCCTGTCAGCAAACTGATATCAAGTCGTGCTAGCGAAAAGCTCAAGCCGGAATTCCGCACGAAGCCCATGATATCCTACCTCAAATGGGGTGTTTGAATTGAGCCAGTCCAGTACTGAAATCACAATCGCGGCCTGTCCGACAGGAGATACGGTCGTTGAAATGGAGAACTCTACGTCGGCTCGGGGACATGTCTATGAGCTACTCTCCCTCCTATACGGGGTACCAGGTCAAGCTCTCATTGGCAAGGGCTTCCTGGCGCCCCTTAGAACTGACCTCGGCCTTTGCAGACCGGGTTTAGATAGGGAATTGCGGGAGCTAGAAAGCTATCTTGGCGGTCTGCATGATGTCGCCCCACTGGAAACGGAGTACGTGCGGCTGTTTAGAGGCCCTGGCCGGTCCGCAGTCTACCCATATGAGTCTATGCACGTCGACGGAGAGATAATGGGCCCCTCCACGCTGTCGGTGTTGGGAGCCTACAGAGACGGCGGCCTTTCCCCGTCGGCGGACTTCAAGGACTTGCCGGACCATGTCTGTGCGGAACTGGAGTTCATGTATTACCTCTGTGTAATGGAGCAGCAGTGCGAGCAGCAGCGAGACTCACTTGGACGAGCGAGTTACCGGCAGCTTCAGGACTCCTTTTTGGCCGAGCATCTGGCGCTCTGGATTCCCGGCTTTGTTGAACGGATACTAGTAAACACTTCATCGCCCTTTTATCGGGGGTTGGCGGCGCTAACGCGTGATTTCCTTGGCTTTGAACTGAGCAGAACGGACGCCCTAGACTGAGGTCTGCAAACTGTGACCGCGCCCGCGCTGGGTGACGAGATAGCGCGGATCGCACGGGTCAGTTTCGAGCTTCTGGCGGAGGCGGTGAATAGCCACCTTGAGACGCTGAGGGTCACCTTCTCCCTCCGGCCATACCTCATCCATCAGTTTGTGGTCGGCGATGATCCGATTGGGTGTTCTGGCTAGACAGGACAGTAGTCTCGATTCGGTGGGCGTAAGGGAGACCTCGAGACCATCGACGACGGCCAGACGGCGCGCAAAATCGAGGCTGACTCGCGCGTCCAGTCCGCAAATGTGACTATTTGGCAGCAAGTCGCACGTTCTCTTTATCACCCTGTTGACTCGCGCCAATAGCTCCCGATAGCGAATCGGCTTGACCACGTAGTCTTCCGCATAGAGGTCAAGCCCTTCAACTACGGTTTCTTCTTTACCCACTGCCGACATGATGAGAATAGGGAGATCCAGGTAATTCTTAATGCGTCGGCAGAGTTCAAAGCCGTGCATATCCGGTAACAGCAAATCTACCACGGCCAGATCAGGAAGCCGCCGTCCCAGATGGTCGAGTGCCTCTTTCGCCGAGGAGGCCAGGCTTACCTCGAACCCGTCTCGCTCCAAATTCATTTGCAGGTACCTCAGGATGTAGCGATCATCATCTACTACCAACAGTTGGGGAAAACGCACGTCCATAGTGGCTAATACCTACCTCGGTTCACAGTGTTATCGCCAAAGCCATTGGCGAAGGACTCATCTCGCTTATGGACGAGGGATCCGCGGAAGATGGGGTTTCAACGCCTCGCAGGGTGAAGCTGAAGGAAGAGCCATCGCCGGGATGACTCTCGATCCACATCTTTCCCCCCATGGCCTCCACGTAGGTCTTGCACAAGTACAGCCCCAGCCCAATGCCGCGCACCCGGACCCCGGCTTCATCGGTTCTCCGATAAAACCGCTGAAAAATCTTTGCCAGTTCACTACTAAGTAGGATTGCAATAGTTCTTTGCACTTTTTGGAGCTCGGTGGTATGCTTCTTTATGTAGAAGGGAGCATCCACCATGATCTATGTACGACCGCTCGATGAACGTGAGCACCGAGAACTGACACGACTTGTCCGCCGCGAGGTCGGCCGGGTCAGCGAACGAATTAGGATGATTCTGTTGTCCAGTCGGGGCTACAGCGTGCCCAAGATCGCGGAGATCTTCGAATACGATGAAGCGACCGTCCGGAGCTGGATTGAGCGCTA
>JAUSEJ010000902.1 GCA_030650265.1 Dehalococcoidia bacterium
AAGACCAGCCTCTCATGGTCAACGTGGTGAACTTCGATCAGGGGGCCGTGAATGTATTCCATACCCATGCAACTGATCAGGTCCTGTATGTCATCGATGGGACAGGCATTGTGGCAACTGAGGAGGAAGAGGTACGGGTAACACCGGGTACATTCATAATCATACCAGCCGGGGAGAAACACTGGCACGGCGCCATCAAAGAGGACAAGTTTTCCCATATCTCCATACGAACGCCGGGGGAGACCGTGGTCTAAGCCGACAATCTTAGCGGATTGACAGTCCGGGCTATTCAAACTAGGGCCGCTGATCTTCTTGCTGTCGAGAGGTGACCGAAGATGACTGAGCGCTATAGAGATCACACCTCTCTGGCAGACGAACGCAACTAGATGGAATCAAAGATTATTATCATGTAGATCGGCGATCAGTAAGCCGACATAGCGTTGGCAGCCAAGTGAATCGCGTCTTCGCCGGCCATCAATGTGCGTTTGTGTCTTGGTGTGTTTGTGTTTCAAGCGTGCCCGCCATGGCGAAGATGCTCTAGTTGATGTAGAATAATGGTATGGAAACCTTGGACCGAACTTCATCATCGCCATCACCTGCGGTCGCCCTTGACCAGTCGGAAGCTCTGGTCGCCGGCGCCGCGGAAGTTCTCGGCATCCGGTCGATTCGTCACTTGCGCGTAGAAAAGCCGTCCCGTATCCCTCGCAGCCCGGCGCCGACGCTCGAGATTCGCGGACGGCTTCTTATGGAGTCCGGTAGAGCCTATGAGATCGTCGCCGCGCGTTTTCGGGACCTGGGGCACCTGGCTTTGCTCCGACAAGAAGACGGCGACGATCTGATCCTGGCCGTACCGGGAACGTTTCCAACTGCTAGCGGCAAGCCCTGGGTTGCGATCGGCCTCTTCTTTGCCACTCTCGTTTCCGTAGTATGGGTGGGAGCTACAAACGAACAGACAGTTGATAGCGGTCTTGATTTGTTGAGCGGCTTGCCCTTTGCTCTTAGCCTTCTGGGCATTCTGCTGGCACACGAACTGGGCCACTACTTCACGGCCAAACGCCTCGGGGTGCCAACTTCTCTTCCTTACTTTATTCCCCTGCCCGTCTCGATCTTTGGCACTATGGGGGCACTGATCGGCATGAAGGCGCCGCCGCAAAACCGCCGCAAACTTTTTGCCGTTGCTATCGCTGGCCCGCTTGCCGGTCTTGTGGTTACATTGCCTATTCTTGTGGTAGGACTCATGCTATCGTCGGTCGGGTCGCTGCCGCCTGGCGCGCACTATATCCAGGAAGGGAATTCACTTGCTTACGCTGGTCTGAAATACCTGGTTTTTGGTCAACTGCTTCCTTCTGGGGGAGTAGATGTCTTCCTGCATCCCGTCGCCCTCGCTGGCTGGGCGGGTTTGCTGGTCACCGGGCTAAACCTCATACCTGCCGGTCAACTAGACGGCGGCCATATTGTCTATGCCTTGCTCGGACACCGCGTACGCTGGCTAACGACGGCCGTGATTCTAACGCTGGTCACACTCGGCATCTTTTGGCAGGGATGGCTACTTTGGGCAGCCCTCATCTTCCTGTTCGGCCGTGCTCAGGCAACGCCGTTCGACGATGTCACCCCCCTCGGCGCCGGGCAGCGCGTCTTGGCAATCATAGCAATCGTGGTTTTTCTGCTCATTTTTAGCCCGATTCCCCTCGTAGTAGGCTAGGACGTCCGACGCGTGACCCCGCCACGGCCTGTGGCTGTGTGGGAGGCCGCTATTGGTGATCTCGTCGTAGGGGCGAAACTTTCCGGGGAAGGATCGCCCCTACCTGTGGTTATTGCAAGACAGATTCGGTATTGGCAGCCATGTCGCCCCGCGATTGTGCCAGGCGGCCAAGGGATGTATAATTTCTGTATATGGAACGCCATTCGAAGCCATCGGAGGATCTCAGTAGTGAAAAAGGGTTACTTCAGCTTTGTCCTACACAGCCATCTGCCATATGTCAGAAAGGCCGGGCGCTGGCCCCACGGGGAAGAAATGGTTCACGAGGCCATCGCCGAAACCTATGTCCCCCTTCTGAACGCTCTAACCGAACTAAAGCAGGAAGGAATGAAGCCCAAAGTAACTCTCGGTCTCACCCCTGTTTTGGTCGAGCAATTGGGCGACCAGGATGTTTTGAACCATTTCGAGCTCTACGCGCAAGAGAAGACGGAAACCGCCCTGTCGGATATCAGCCGGTTTGAGAAAGAAGAAGACATCCCACTTGCTCGTCTGGCAAAGTTCTACGTCGACTACTATCAGGGTATTCTCGAATCCTTCCGCCAGCGGTACGGTCGGGACCTCATCGGCGCTTTCCGGCAGTTGCAGGACGAAGGGAACATCGAGATTCTGACCAGCGCCGCCACGCATGCTTATCTTCCCCTCATGGAACGCGACTCGACCATCTATGCCCAGCTCAAGACCGGCGTGGACACTTATCGCTGCCATTTCGGACGCGCCCCGCGCGGGATCTGGCTTCCCGAGTGTGGTTACCGGCCGGCGTACTACAAAGGTGACGGAGAATCCGTCCACAAGCCGGGCATTGAGTCTTTCCTCGCCGAACTAGACCTGGGCTACTTCTTCACTGACACCCACGTGATTGAGGGCGGCGAGATGGTTGGCAAGGTGACCGACGATGCTGTCGGGCCCTACGGTGGCTTGCCCGAGCGCAATCTCGTGGTGAAGAACGACGAACGGGCCCGTCCCGGTGAGAAGACTACTTTCCGCCCTTACTACGTCGAAGCCAGCAAGGTCGCCGTTTTTGGCCGGGACGAACGAACCGGACTGCAAGTTTGGTCTGCCGCTAATGGCTACCCTGGCAGTTTCGTCTATCGTGAATTTCACCGCAAAGATGCGAAAAGTGGCTTTCAGTACTGCCGGATAACGGACGCCAGCGGTGATCTTTCGAGCAAGCAGCGCTACGACCCGGACCTGGCCTTTAAACAGGTCGAAGTGCATGCCGAACATTTCGTCGGTCTGGTTGAGGAGCGGGTGAACGACTATTATTCGCAGCACGATTCGCCGGGCGTCGTCGTTTCCGCCTACGATTGCGAGCTTTTCGGCCACTGGTGGTTCGAGGGCGTAGCCTGGCTGAAGGATGTCATCAAACAACTAGCCACAAGTGAATCGATCGAGCTTTGCACCGCCTCCGAATATCTCGAGGCCTATCCGCCCTCAGAGTCAATGACTCTGCCCGAGAGCTCGTGGGGTACGGGGGGATCCCACTACACCTGGTACAACGAGAAGACCGCCTGGATGTGGCCTTTCATTCACAACGCCGAGGTGCGCATGGAAAAGCTCGTCGAGAAATATCCGAACGCTGGCGGCGACATGCTGGCAGTCCTGAACCAGATGGCGCGCGAGTTGGTTCTTGTCGAATCGAGCGATTGGCCCTTCCTGATCAGCACTGGCCAGGCCGGTGAATACGCAACCGGCCGTTTCCAACAACATCTGGCGCGCTTCAACCACCTGAACGCCATCGCCGAAACTGGCCTGGTGCGCGACGAGGACCGGCAGTTCCTGGCGTTGACCGGAGATTTGGATAATCCTTTCCCGCAAATCGACTATCGCCTGTTCGCTGAGCGTGAAGGACTATATGGTTAGATGCGAAAGGTTGGCGTGAAGTTTTGCGGCGGCTGCAACCCGGCTATCGATCGCGTCAGGGTCTTTCAAGAGATCCGTGATCGGGCGAACGGTTTGACGTTCACCGGGCCCGGAGAGAAGGAATTAGGCGCTGTACTGTTTATCTGCGGTTGCCCCGCGGCTTGTCCGGTGGAACAACTCGATTTCCGCGCCCATCCCGCGCTGGTCATCGTGGCGGGTGAATCGG
>JAUSEJ010000912.1 GCA_030650265.1 Dehalococcoidia bacterium
AAAACCAGCGAGGGAAGAAGTCGCCGGATGTGACAAGACGATGGAACTCGACGAAACGGAATAGATGCAGATTGTTATCGTCACCCTTGAGGAAGCCTGGCATCATCAGGGGACGGAGAGCCGGCAAAGCCAGAGCCACGACCAACAGAGGCACGCCAAAAGTCGATGTCTTACACGAACTCAACCGGCTAATCCTCTGCATCATCCCCCAGTACTTCAAAGCCTGTCAAGAATTGACCCTCTCGATCTGACCTTGGTTTACGGTGAATACCGACGCTCTGGAGAGGAAATCACAGCCATAGCGATCCAAATCGGTAGTTGTGATGAGCACTTGCTCGTGTTGAGCCAGACTTTCGACAAGATGACTGCGCCTCTCGCTGTCCAATTCCGACATAATGTCGTCGAGCAACAGGATGGGCTGCTCGCCGGTTTGGGCAAGCATCAAATTGGCTTCGGATAGCTTCAAGGATAAGGCGGCCGTGCGCTGCTGTCCCCGCGACCCGTAGACGTTAAGGTCGATACCATCGGCACAAAGCTGCAAGTCGTCCCGGTGTGGCCCCAGCACTGACATTCCGAGCATCACTTCTCTGGCGACGATCTCCTCCAGCTTCAGGCGGAAAGACTCCTTGATCTCCGTCAGTTCCGACCAGGGCTCTCGATCCTCACGGACGGAGCGCAGACCATCGAGGGACGACTCCCCGGAGACGAAAGCCATGGCTTCCTTTTCGACCGGGTCATAACCGGCTAGATTTGAAAGGTAGCTTATTTTGATATGCTCCTTCTGACCCGTCAACCGGGGATGCAGAACCTGTGCCAACTCGCCTAACTCCTCGATGGTTCGCTGACGGCGGGCTATTATATAGGCGCCTGCTTCGACCATTTGTTCATTCCAGAAGTCCAATTGATCGTGCCGGGCCTGGCGGTCTCGAATCAGTCTGAGGAGGTGGTTGCGCTGTACAAGAACGCGACTGTAAGTCTGGAGAGCCCTCAGGTACAGTACGTCAACCTGAGAGTTCATTATGTCAAGATAGCGCCGGCGCAGATGGGGTGGACCGCTAACAAGATCGATATCCTGAGGGCTGAACATCACCACGTTGACCTGACCTACCAGGTCAGTAGCCCGCCTTGGCAGGCCATTCACCCGAATGCGTTTGACCAAAGCAGGCAGCGCCCCCTGTCCCGACCCCTCCTCAGCCTGGCGCGGCATCAGGGTGATGTCAAGGTCCAAAGAAGATTTGGTCTTATGAACTCTGCCTGCTATCCTGGCGAAGGTAAGATCGTCCTTTTGGGCAAGCCAGTTGATCAAATCCCTATCAGATGAGGAGCGGGAAGAGCGAGAAGTCGCCAGGTAGTAAACACTTTCCAAAAGGTTAGTCTTGCCCTGAGCGTTGTCGCCTTGAAACACCACAAAATGCGGAGGCAAATCAAGCTCGAGGCGAACGTAGTTGCGGAAGTTTGTCAGACCTAAATGGGCAATATGCATCCGATGATCCTTGCCATCGCCCCACGTCGATTGGCGTGTCCGAATTATACCACACCCATAGAGTTTCACAGGTCCCAAACTTGGCAACCATTGCGAGTCGCCATTTGGACTGAATCAAAGACACATCGACCTTGCAATTGCCTCCCGGATCTTGTATCGTTACTTACAGATGAGGAATTGCTTCGCACCAAGAGGTGTTGTTGCCCTACTCCGCAGGCCTGGAGGTTTACTACATAAAGTTACGACAACGTTAGGCTGATAAGGCCGAACGCCGGCTGACCATGATTAGCCAGCTACCGTTTTACTAACTCGATCGGTTCGAGGAATCCATATTTACACGGCTGGCCGGTTCAAAGGACAGTACTTATGTCCCTTGCCGGTGCCATTATCGCCGCTTTCGCGCAACCGCTGGAGCGATCCTGGTTCACAAGAATCCAGAATACTTGCCCCTCGATCCCATTGTCGCGCAAGAACAGTTGCTATTCAAGTTAGCCGCGCCAACGCCTGAGGGTTGATCGCTAAAGGTCGACTCCTACTCATCAGCCGACGTTGTTCGCCGCCGTCGCTCATTCCTCGCCGCAAGATATCGTTGGCGAGCGCTATCCGGGATTAAGAAAACTACTAGCACCGCCAGAAGCGATATAAGGCCGAGCGCCAGGAATATCGCTT
>JAUSEJ010000916.1 GCA_030650265.1 Dehalococcoidia bacterium
TTGCGCATAACTGGTAGGAGGATCTATGACCATCGAAGACACGCAGGAATTATTCGCCGCTCTTGCCGGCATCCTTATAGTCTGGGGACCACTGGTAGCGGCGCTGACTGAAGCGGTCAAGCGGATTCGGCCGGCGCTGCCAACTGAGGCGTATCCGCTAATTGCGATCGTATTCGGCATGGCGGCTGGGCTGTTCTATATCGCGCCGGGTGATGCGCGGATGGGGGCCCTGTACGGTATCGCCGTGGCCTTGACTTCATGCGGCCTCTACTCTGGGGCCAAGGCGGCGGTCGGACGGTCGTGAGCAAATTAGGAATTGGAATCTATGAGCGTCGACCAGAATTAGTTGCTGACGCGAACCAAATCGGGTGCCATACGGTCTTACTCTTTCACTACGCTTTGGATCTCGCGCCGCAGATCAACACTGGCATCGAGATCATCGGCCGTGAGTTCTGGGGCACCGAGAATCAGGATGGCATGCTCTTGAGCACTGACCTCGCTGGCCTGAAGACGCTTGGCTATTGGCAAGCAGATACGCTCTGCCAGATGTGGCCACGAATCGACTGCTGGGTTGGTCTAAATGAAGTCATGCGATCCGGCAACCTCGACTGGCTGCAACGCCAAGTGGCCTTCGAGTTGGGCTTTGCCGATGCCTGCCAGAGTCATAGCAAGACGATGTGCGCCATCAACGCGCCGCCCGGCGTGGAACCGCTTCAGAATGAGGCGTTTTTTGCTGTCTACGCCGAGACCATCCGACCGTTGATGGCCCATCCCGCCGTGAAGTACTGGGGCCGGCACGTCTACAGCAAGAGCCGGACGGCGCACCTGTGGGATGACGCGGAGTACTATGCACTTCGGCATAGGTCGATAGTCTTGGGATTACGCCAAGCCGGTGTGCGGGTGCCGCCAATCGTGGTGACGGAACTAGGCTGGGCCGACGGCTGGCGGGCGACCGGAATGACCGACGCCCAAGCGGCCGACGACCTAATCTGGTACGCGGATCAGGTACGCGCTGATACCGACGTGCACAGCGTACACGTTTTTGGTTGCGGCGACAGTGGGGGATGGCACGACCACGACGTGCACGATACGGGGATGATCGGCCGAGCGGCGGCGTGGAACGTTGAGAATCCAGTCAATCAACCATCAAGCAATACGGAGGTGCCAGCAATGGACTATGGACTAGAACTTCAGAGGCTCAAGGATATCCAGAAGCAGCTCCTCGACCAGAACGCCTTGCTGACCCAAGCGCTGCGGGCGATTCGCCAAAATAAATGGAGCGGAGCCGATGGCGTCGATGGCTACATCGTAGCCCTGCAAGGTGGGGCGCCTTTGGGTTTCGTGCCCTCATTCCCAAAAGCGTAGGCGAGCCAACTGGTAAGCAAGACTTACTAGTTCAGTTCGCGCGGGGCGAAATCGGCAGGCATCCTTACCTGTGGGGCGCCAAGGTCTTTGGCCAAACCGCACCTTTGGATTGCAGCGGGTTTTCGCAGGTTTGCTTCCAGCAGATCGGCGTCGAGATAGGTCCCGGCACGTGGCATCAGCGCGAGTATTGTAAGGCGCACGGGCAACTAGTGACGGCGCCCTACCAAGCGGCGGACATTCTGTTCTTTATGGATGATGGGCCAGTGACACCTTCGCACGTCGGCATCGCTACTGACGAGGGGACGGTCATCGAAGAAACGGCCAGCTTCACTGCCAACGTGGTCGAGTCGCCTATTACCCCGCGCTGGAGCCAACCGTTCGTTGAGGGCTGGCGGATACTATGACTAGTTATCCACACAGATATTATGCCTATCTGGACGAAACACACGCATGCTGTGTGGCATCCCGCTAGCCTCCGTCTCTAGTTGAAAACACGAACCACACACGCTCAAGACATCACAATGCGACCCGTATTGGTCTATGCATTCTATGTATCTGGGGAAGTCTGAGTGTTTGCCACATAGGGCACAGTAGTTCATTTCAGCGCCTCCTCCACCGCTTTGTTGCTAAACCTCTGAGCGTGATAGTTGTACCTTATCGCAGTTAGAGCATCGGCGCTCCTGCACCACATAATGCCCGACTATGTGCAGATCATCGCCGCGCTTCTGTTTGACATTACCTCTCTCAATCTCTTCCCACTTGCCCCAATTATGCTGCCACCAGCGACATTCCATCTGTCTCTCTCCCTGTATCATTGCCCCTGCCGGGCGCCTCTCAGCAGGATTTTCTCTCGGCCACATGCTTACGGCAGGCCGCTATGATGTCGGCCCAACCTTTTTCGCCCACTTGGGGTATGTAATAATGTGCTTTAAGGGCAGACTTATGGTCTGCAAAAGTGGCGACGGTGGCAATCCATGCCTCTGGTTCGGGCAGAGAATCGGGCGAGGTTACTTCACCGTCCAGTCCGAACATATCGCCATCTACGAACGGAGAGCAATCGATATGCAGCTCCAATACAGCATCCCAGTGAGTAGTTCTTATTCTACTTCCCCAGCGGTCAAAGCATCGTCGTACACTGAGGGGACCAATGCCTTCCGCCCAACGCTTCTGCCACTGATTGAAGGCATCTAACGAGGTCATGTCCGGTTTTGGCGCTGCTTCTTTTGCTGTTAGCCTCTGTAGTTGAAGTATCTCCCCCAGTATCTTTGAAACGACCTTGAGGTGCCCCCTGATTTCGTCCAACTCTTCTACAATTGCCGCACGGAACTGCGTATCCGACTGTTTGCCTTTCTCGTTCAGATAAACCGTCGAAAACCCCTTCATAAAACGTGCGTCCGTTCATCGAATGGCGGCATCTCCTTCATTTCAGCGCCTCCTCCACCGCTTTGACGGTGGCTTGCCAAGTCTTGTAGAGCGCCTGATGTTTGAAGATGATCTTTGCGCCTGCTGCTCCTATTAACTCATCGCCCATAAGTGCCTTGACGCTCACCTCCAGCGCCACTGCCGCCTCATGCTCCGCCCTGAGGAGGATAAGAAGAGATGGCTTACAGATACTCATTCTACGGTCCCTGCAAACTGCCGGCCATCAACTGGCCACAGCGCAAATCGGATAATCGCATGTCGTTCCTCGGAATCTTGGAGTTGCGCCTTGAGCCGCTCATTCTCGGCTTCTAGCAACCTCATCCTCTCCTGCTGGCAGTCACCGCCATCGTAGTGCGTGGTAGTGGACGTGGCTCGCGGCCAAGCGCAAGGCGTGGTGTAACAAGGGCTCATTTCAGCGCCTCCAGTGCGGCACATCCCGCCTTGTGCGGGAACGCATGCGGCCCTCGTTCCTCTTCATCCGTGTATTTTCCACCCTCATCATCCGCTCCACACAACGTACAGTGCTGAAACCAACGACCATCATCTGTGTCTGTTGTGACATCTATAATCATCGGTGGTCGAGTCTTCCGCGCGATAACCACGCCCGGAACAATCGGCCCGTGTTCCGGCCGCTTGAATATCAGCGCCTCTTCCGGCTGTTCCGCCGCCTCGGTGTTGGCGAGGGCTTGGCGGATAGCATCAGTCAGTTCCCAGATGTAGGAATTCTTTCCATATTCCAGCTTTCTCTCACACCAATCCGTCAGAGATTCAGTAGCCGTCCTCAACTCCGTGACGCGGCCCTGAGCCTCGTAGTAATCTTTCATTGCAGCCTCAAGGCTCTTGGCGGTAGCCTCAAACCGTGCTTGCCAATCCGCAGACTCGGCCTTCAGCCGCTCGATCTCGACAGCCGCCAAGGCCTCCCTGTCTGCGGCTCGGTCGAACCACACATTTCCAAGCAGCTCCCTCTCGACTGTCTGATCTTCGCTCATTCCTCGCCCTCCTCGGCCAACGCCTGCTGGAGCTTAATGTTCAGCGTGTGGATTCTGTCAAGCTCATTCCCAGCCGCCTCGGTGTTGGCGAGGGCGGCATCAATTAACGCTCGATACTTAGCGCCTGTAGCTTGATCCTCCCGGGAAACCCTGTATCCACGTGCCGTTATTGCCAAGACTTCGTGCGGGGCCAATTTGCTGATGATCCAGTTTGCGCCGACCAGCGCCGCTCTTAACTGCTCGACCCGCTCCTGCATGACGGCGCTTCCGCCAAAGTCAGCAAGACACTCTGTTAGGCGGGCGTTCAAGTCGATGATCCGATCCAGTTCGGCTTCGAGTCGCTCGACCTTGGCAGTAACCTTCGATAGATTGACGTTGAGATCATGAACTCTGTCAGCTTCGTGCCATCCGCTCATCTTTTGCCCTCCTCTGTGGCAATGCAGTCGCCATTATGGCCGGTTGGCTCCAGTTGCCAGCAGTGTCTGCACCGTCGTATGCCGGCGTAGATCGTCCCCGCATCTTTCCACGTCAACCGCTCCACCTTCACCTTCAGCCGCTCGATCTCGGCATAGCAGGATGCAGGTCCAAAGTAGACTGTCTGATCCTCGCTCATCCTTCTCTCCTCAGTGCCCGTCTATTTATTTGGGTAACGATGTCCAATCCGTATTCCGGCGAGTGAGGTTGAATCCGCCATTGCCGCAGCCATTCTGAATATTCCGAGTCGGAGAGTGTGCGAATCCTCCGCCGCAAATTGAACCAACTTTCAGCCCAGCTCCGGCGCATAGTCTCTGTCCACTTTTTGAGGCTCTCCGCCAATGCTTCCTGATACTCCTCAGCAGATTTGACGATGCTCGGGTCGGTGGCGAATAGAGGCATCTTGACTGCTTCCCTTTTGCGCTTCCGGACTCCGTAGCCGTCCTTTGGCGTAATATCACGATAGATGCGGCCGTAGCGCTTCGGACTAGGGATAATCCGGCTCACTCCCTCACAGTCGCAGCGATCGTGGCTAGGCATCTACACCTCCGACAGCGCTGCCGTGGCCGCGCACAGTTGCTCGAGCTCGACTGCCTCCTGCTCGCCGAGTGAGGCATGCTTAACCTCCCAGCAGAGCTTGATCGCCGAGACGGCCAAGTGCCCGCGAAGGATCGCTAGCTCCTTTT
>JAUSEJ010000927.1 GCA_030650265.1 Dehalococcoidia bacterium
GTAAGCAAG
Organism: Dehalococcoidia bacterium; assembly: GCA_030650265.1. The sequence goes on from JAUSEJ010000927.1 coordinate 10, forward strand.
CCGGAAGCCGGTGATAACTTCGTCGAAAACGAGAAGAGCCCCATTGTCGGCGGTCAGTATCCTGAGCCCCGCGAGAAAGCCGGGCTGAGGAATGACGACTCCCATGTTGCCAACTACGGGCTCCAAAATTACCGCAGCGATCTCGCCCTCGTTAGCGGCAAACAACCGCTCCAAAGCGGCGAGGTCGTTATAGGGGGAAGTCAGAGTGGTCGCCGCCGCACCAACCGGAACACCTGGACTATCGGGAATACCCAATGTCGCCAGGCCCGAGCCGGCGGCGACGAGCAGCATGTCCCCGTGGCCGTGATAGCAGCCCTCGAACTTGACAATCTTCTCCCTGCCGGTGTGAGCGCGCGCCAGCCGCAAAGCGGACATCGTCGCTTCAGTGCCGCTATTCACGAAGCGCACCATTTCGACGCTGGGCATAGCCTCAGACACCATCTTGGCGAGGATGACTTCCAACTCCGTCGGCGCTCCGAAGCTGGTTCCCAACTCCGCAATCTTATGTAAAGCGGCGATCACCCTTGGATGAGCATGCCCGAGGATAAGCGGACCCCAACTACAGACGTAGTCGACAAAGTCGTTCCCGTCAACATCGAAGATATGCGATCCGGCGCCGCGGGCAATGAATAGCGGCTGCCCTCCCACTGCCTTGAAGGCCCGAACGGGACTGTCCACTCCTCCGGGAATAAGCTTCCTCGCCTCGGCAAAAAGCTCAATAGAACGATTGATCTGCAATGCAAACCTCCATCAGGGGTCGGGGGACAGGGGTCGGGGGCCTGACCCCTGTCCCCTATTCAAAATACTTGACTCTGACCTTCTTGTATTCTTTCGTACTGTACAGGATACGATACTCGCCGATGCCTGTCTTGTCGGCAATCTCGGCGGCGATGGCCTCACATTCGGGCCGGGAGCGAGCGTGAATCATGGTAAACATATTGTAAGGCCAATCCGGATACGACGGTCGCTGGTAACAATGCGTGACCTGAGGAAAAGAAGCCATGATCGGGCCTACTTCTTCGATCGTTTCCTCCGGTACTACCCAGGCGCCCATTCCGTTCGCCGAGAAACCAGCCTGCCGGTGTCGGAGCACCGCGGCAAATCGTCGCATTACACCCGCCGCTTCGAGATGACGGGCTGCCATCAGTAAATCCTCCTCGGACATGCCCAAGGCCGCGGCTACAGCACTGAAGGGACGCTCGACGATCTCAATATCCTTTTGCAGCTCGCGCACGAGCGAGGGGTCGGGGGGCAGTCGGAGGCAGTCGGGGGCCGGGAGCCGGGGGACCGTCGCCTGGCTTTTATCCGATAATTCGTGACCCCTGTCCCCTCCCGCGTCGTCGCTCTCCAGCATGTTCAGTCGCACCCCGATCTTGAACACCCTTATTGCGGGAAGAAAAAGGTACTTGTCGATAACAACCCGCGCCGCCACTCTGGATAATGCTTCCCTCGTGTCCACGCCAGGCGGCACGGTCAACGTAAACCATAGGTTATAGGTATGGCTCCTGGCATAGTTATGACTCACTCCCGACTCCTCGCTGACCGCCGCCGCCACCGCATCAAGCCTTTCATCTGGCACCTGCATGGCGGCCAGCGTGCTCTGGTAACCCAGGGCGCGGGAATCGAAAATCGCGCTGATCTGGCGGATGACTCCGCTTTCCTTCAGCTTCTTGGTTAGCTCTAAAGCTTCCGCTTCGGTTAGCCCCAGCCTTCCGCCCAATACGGCGAACGGCCGCGGCACAAGAGGAAAATCTGATTGAAGAGCATTCAAAACGAGCTTATCGACTCTATCAAGCTGATCATCTATTCGCCCGACTGTAGCCATTTAGCCAAATCCTTAGCGTGGTATGATATTATGAGGTCGGCGCCCGCCCTTTTGATACCGGTCAGTATTTCGAGCGTAACACGCTTTTCGTCGATCCAGCCCAGGCGAGCCGCGGCCTTGACCATACTGAATTCGCCGCTCACGTTGTAGGCCGCTATGGGCAGATTGAAGCGCTGGCGCACTTCCTTGATAACATCCAAATAGGCGAGAGCAGGCTTCACCATGACGATGTCCGCCCCCTCCCTGATGTCCAGTTCCACCTCCCGAAGAGCCTCCCGGACGTTGGGAGGGTCCATTTGGTAGGCCCGCCGATCGCCAAATTGGGGAGCGGATTCTGCCGCCTCCCTGAACGGACCGTAGAAGCCACTGGCATACTTGGCGCTGTAGGCCATAATCGGCGTGTTGGATAACCCATTCCCGTCCAAGGTACGGCGAATTGCCGCAACTCTGCCGTCCATCATGTCTGACGGGGCCACGATATCGGCGCCCGCCTGAGCATGCGACAGGGCAGACCGGGCCAGCAGATCCAGGGTCGGGTCGTTGTCCACCTGACCATTCTTGATAACGCCGCAGTGCCCGTGGCTGGTGTACTCGCACAGGCAAACGTCGGTAACGACGAGCATCTCCGGTACGGTCCTCTTTATGACCCTCACCGCTTCCTGAACGATGCCATGATCGTCGTAGGCCCCCGAGCCTACCTCATCTTTCGACTCGGGCAGGCCAAAGAGAAGCACAGCCGGCACTCCCAACCTGGCGATCTCTTCTATTTCGGCAGGCAGGATGTCGAGTGACCACTGGTAATTACCCGGCATGCTGGAGATTTCCCTCTTTACACTGCGCTCGTGCGTGATAAAGAGCGGGTAAATGAAATCGCCTATATTCAGATGAGTCTCCCTCACCATCTGGCGCAGCGGCTCGCTGCCCCGAAGGCGGCGGAGACGCTGCACAGGGAAACCCGCCCCTGAACTCAAGCCCGTGCTGGCGTTCAGATTCGTCTGAAGACTCATGCCTTGCCCTCCCGTTGTCGCTCCCGCGCGACGATCGCCTCTACCAGTCCAGGAATCGTATAATCCTCGGCCACTATATCGACTCTAAGCCCCAGTTCCACGGCTGTCTTCGCCGTAATCGGTCCTATGCAGGCGATGGTGACTGCGGAAAACAAATCAGACAGCCACTGCGCCCTGTTTTCGCCGGCCAATTCGCAGTTTGCCTCCAGCAGAGAGAGGAAATTCTGCACTGTCGACGAACTGGTGAAGGTGATCACGTCTATCACACCGTCATTCAGCATCTGCACAATGCCAGCATCCATTGAGTCGACTTGGACGGTACGGTAGGCAGCAACCTCGTCCACCATGGCGCCGCGCTTGTTCAGCTCAACCACCAGCATCTCTCGGGCAATATCGGCGCGCGGCAAAAGGATTCGCTTCCCCACTACATCGCCTATTCTATCAATGATCGACTGAGCAACGTACTCCTCGGGCATCAAGTCCACTCGCAAACCGTATCTCGTCAACTCCTTTGCCGTAGCCGGCCCGATCGCACTAAGCTTCGCCTTGCCGAAGGCTCTCACGTCCTGACCAAGCGATGCCAATCGCGAAATCATAGATTTCACACCATTTGCGCTGGTGAACACCACCCAATCGTATTCTCCCAATCTTTCGATGGCGGCGTCCATTTGGGCAAAATCCGCCGGTGGCTCGATCTTGATGGTAGGAAACTCGACCGGATAAGCCCCATGCGACCGTAGGAGGGAGGAAAGAGCGCTGGCTTGATCGCGTGTGCGCGTGACGAGCACTCGTTTGCCGAAAAGAGGCTTGTTGTCGAACCAGCGAAGCTTTTGGCGCAGGCCGACCACCTCGCCCACGATGGTCACCGCCGGTGGTCGCAGCTTTGCCTTTCTGACCTTTTCGACGATGTTGGCCAGTGTGCCGGTTACCGTCTCCTGCTCCATTCTGGTGCCCCAGCGAATCAGCGCCACCGGTGTGTCAGCCGGACGCCCATTCTTGGTTAGTTGCTCCACAATGTATGAGAGGTTCTCCACGCCCATGAGGAAAACAAGAGTGCCAATTCCCGTAGAGATCTTGTCCCAGGCAATGGAGCTATCGATCTTGTTAGGATCCTCGTGGCCCGTGATAACAGCAAAACTGGAAGTCAAGTCACGATGGGTCACAGGTATTCCTGCGTAGGCCGGAACCGCGATCGCCGAGGTAACCCCCGGTACAACTTCAAAGTGTAGGCCCGCCGCAATCAACTCCTCCGCCTCTTCGCCGCCGCGGCCATAGAGGAAAGGGTCTCCACCCTTCAGCCGGCATACTACCTTGCCATCTGCGGCACGGTCCACGATCAGCTTGTTGATTTGGTCCTGAGTCAAAGTGTGCTGGCTCGACGCCTTGCCGACAAATACCCTCTCGGCGTCGAGTCTGGCTTCCTTCAACAAGTCCGGACTGGCGAGACGGTCGTATACGAGCACATCGGCTTCTCTTATGCACTCTAGCCCTTTGACCGTGATCAGACCAGGGTCTCCAGGTCCCGCACCAACCAAATATACGATTCCCTCTTTGTTCATCGATCTCAAATTCCTCTCACTTAGCCTCGGCAAGGATACTTCGCCCACCCATGTCCAGTATCTTGTCAGCAAGGCGAGTCCCTATTTCCTCGGCCATCTCCGGCTTACCAGATTCGCGCGCCCGCACCAATCGCCGGCCAGAAACGCTAGCCACCACCCCATCGATAACAAGATCGGCGGCTTCAATTCGGGCGTGGGCTCCCACGGGAATGGAGCAGCCGCCCTCCAGTCTCTTCAGAAAGGCTCGCTCGGCGAGAATGGCGAATTGAGTGGGCATATGGGTAATGAGGGCGACCAGAGACTCCATCTCCCCTTCTCCGGCCCGAAACTCGACCGCCATGGCGCCCTGCGCCACAGCCGGGAGGCAGATCTCGGTAGGAATGTATTGGGTTATTCGATCGCCAAGTCCCAATCGCTTGATCCCGGCCGCCGCCAACACCACCGCATCGTATTCATCCGTGGCAGCCTTGCGCAGCCTCGTGTCGACGTTGCCTCGCAA
>JAUSEJ010000928.1 GCA_030650265.1 Dehalococcoidia bacterium
GAGCCTCTTCGTCTATCAGTGGGTTCCACTTCAGTACACGCGCGATCAGAGCTGGTCATGGCCGCCTGCTGATGACAGATCGCTTGGACTAACCCACGGCAAGCGTCTCGCCATCGCTACAGACAAGGGTGTTTCTGCCCCAGAGTCGGTTTACGAGGAGCAGGCGGAATTCTTCAGAAGATGGCTACTAGGGCCGACGATGGCAGGGCTGGCGCTGGTCGTCTTCACGATGTTCTCTTTTCGGCTGTTTAGCAAGTATGTTCCCAAGCTGATATTTACTATGATCGCGCTCTTGCTGTTGGCGGGTTGCAGTGGCGTAAAAGAGAAGTTGATTGATGCAGATTCAGGCGCCACCAGCACGCCGGCGATTTCACCTATGGCCACTCCAACCAGCCCGATCAGTACGACGAATCTAACTCGTGACGAAGTGAATCGTCGCTACGCCGAGTTTGACAGCAAACCCAAGTTCTTAGGAGAGTTGAACCAAATCGTCTTCTACGAGGATAGGCCCGAGTTTCAACCTGATGCTGCTACTCTTGGGATTCCAAAGTGCGCCGATGAAGGAGCACGGCAGGCTAGTAAGGCTGAGGCCAAGGCTTCTCGCCTCGACTTCATATTAGGCTACCTGCAACCAGCAGCCAGCATAGGCGATGATATGGCAACCGCCTGCCAATATGAGGTAGTTACCATTACGCGGTCGTTCTCTTCGCCCGGTTATGGTTGGGTTGGCATCGTTCGGATGGCTGGCCGTCCCATGGTGCCGGCCAACGCCCCCAGAGAATACCTCCGGGAAGCTACCCTCGGCGGTCGGCCAGCCGTTATCAGATCACCGATCATACCCAAACAGCGAATGGCTATCTGGATGCGAGATGATACCAGCAAATGGACGGTGTCGTGCAACGGAATGGACGAAACGGAATGTGTGAAAATCGCAGCAGGACTACAGGTTGCTTCCAACATTCCCGCAGCCATCTCTTCGCCCTCGTCCACTGCTATGCCACAGACAACCGCCACTACCATTCCGCAGGCAACGGCCACCGCCATTCCCGCCGGAGTTCCTCGGTCCGGATCCTCAAGCCTTCAGCTTGCCATCGTCGATAGCGACGGCGATATCTCGCTAATCTCCCACGATGGCACCGGCAAGAAGAAGCTCATCGACGGCGAGCAGTGCCCTAAGCCGATCAACCTAATCTGGTCGCCAACGGGGGATAAACTGGCCTGCCTTAACTATGAGCCCCTCGAAAGCCAATTCTCAAGGTACGAGGTCGTGATTGTCGACGTCGAGGGACAAATGCTAGGGAAGATTGGCCCACTGGATACATTTGCATGGTCATTCGCCTGGTCTCCATCCGGTCAGCACCTGGCCTACGGCGTTGTCCCCCCTGTGACACCTCGACCATTGGAGACCTACTACGTAGCTGACTACACAGGAAAGACCATTGCGCAACTTAAGGGTGGAGCGCGATTGCTAACTAACGACCTGTTGCAAGGTATTCAGGGCAA
>JAUSEJ010000933.1 GCA_030650265.1 Dehalococcoidia bacterium
GAGAATGGCAGAGAGTAGCGCTGGCGCGCGCCTTCTTCCGTGACGCCGCCCTGATCGTCCTCGACGAGCCGACCAGCGCCATGGATTCGTGGGCCGAAACAGACTGGCTGCAGCGGTTCCGCGATTTGGCTGCCGGTCGCATGGCTCTCATGATCACTCACCGCTTCACCACGGCCATGCATGCAGACATCATTCACGTCATGATCGACGGGCACATCATTGAATCAGGGACGCACGCCGAACTTGTCGCCGCAGGGGGACACTACGCCAAGTCCTGGCAGGCCCAGATGCGAGAGGCGTCGGCCGTGTGAGGATGCTACACCTCGAGAGTAGATGCCGTGCCTCATCACCTTCCTTGAAATAGAACAAACCGTTCCTCGGCGAAAAGCTTTAGGCAGGCTTCCGCCACATCGCGATCGTATAGCTCCCCGCTGCCTTTCGAGATTTCTTCCAAAGCACTGGCGATGCCCAGAGCCGGCCGATACGGCCGGTGCGACGCCATTGCTTCCACCACATCGGCCACGGCAATGATACGGGCTTCAAGGAGAATCTCATCCCCAACCAGCCCCGAGGGATATCCGGAACCGTCCAGCCTTTCGTGGTGCTGCAGGACGATCCGGGCAATTGGCCAAGGAAACTCAATCGTCTCCAGAATGTCATAGCTTATTTGGGCGTGATTCTTGATCAGGGCGAATTCTACTGAGGTCAGCCGGCCTGGCTTGCTAAGGATCTCGGCGGGCATACCTATCTTGCCGACATCGTGGACGGTTGCTGCCAGGTTGATGGCATGAATTCTGTCCTCTGAGAGTCCCATCCCCAAAGCCAAAGCAGAGGCGAGCTGAGAGACGCGACGTTGATGCCCGGCAGTGTAGGGGTCTCTCGTCTCGACCATCATCGCCATGGCCTGTACGGTCCCGTCCAAGGCCATCTGCGCCTTCTGAAAACTCCGGCTCAGGCCTTCTTCAGCCTGCCTCCGGCGGACATCGTTCCGGAATTCCGCGATAATATTGCCGCAAGTGGCGAGGAGAGGCTGCAAGTACGCCACAATCCCAGCGTCATATTTGTCAGGGCGGTTGGCCAGACCGGCCATGCCAACCAGTTCACTGCCAGAATAAAGGGGTAGGCCCAGAAACGAGCGGAGACCGGGATGCCCACTCGGAACCCCTCCACGTCGCTCATCCGTGGAAGGATCGTTGGCAATGACCGGTTTCCCCGACGTAATCACGGCGCCGAAGAGCGTTTTGAGGTTGCGGAACTCGAGGCCAGCGGGAGCATGCTCCTCATAGAACCGGCGAGATGCCTCGTCCCAGGCGACGTTCGTGATAGCGAAACTCCTCAGATACGGTTCATCGCTGGCCGTATGGAGTATCTCGCCAATGAACCCGTACTCGCTCTGCGTCAACGCCAGCATGTTTCTTAGGAGATCGTCGAACACGACACTCGGATCGGCGTCTGTTATGAACTGAGACTGTGTGGCGCTGATCGCGGCCAGCAATTCGTGATTCTGTTGCTGAACCTCTGCCGCCTGCCGTGGCCCGGTGATGTCCGAGAATACTCCCTGAGCATACGTCTGACCGCCTGTACTGTAGGTTGAAAAGCCTCGGTCGTGCACCCAAATCCAGTTTCCGTCCGCTCTCTGGATTCTGTATTCGATGTCAAACCTCTGGTTGGTGTCGAACAGCATTTGAAAAGCTGCCTTCACTCCTGCGAGGTCATCCGGGTGAATTCTGCCAAACCAGATATCGGGGCGCACCTCGTACAATTCCGCGGGGGTAAACCCCATTACTTCCTCTACGTGTGGACTGATGAAGACCGTGTTGCCCTTCTTATCGGCCATCCAGACCACTTCAGGGATGTTCTCGAGTAGAACGCGGTATTTCTCTTCACTCTCGCGCAACGCCCTTTCCGCCTGCATCCGCTCAGTGATATCTCTTTGAATAGCCAAAAAACCAATCAAGTTACCCTGTTCGTCTTGAACGGGGTTGGCGGAGCCTTCGATGTCCACAAAGGCGCCATCTTTGGTCTTGTTGACAAGTGTACCGTTAACTACTTGGCCGCTAAGCAGCGTTTTCCAGAACATCTCGTAGTTTTCCTGGCTCATTCTGCCGCTTTTCAAGATACGCGGCGTGGTCTTACCAACCACTTCGGCAGCAGTATAGCCGTAAACCCGCGTAAACTCAGGATTGACGTAGGTGATAAGGCCTTCCCGGTCGGTCAGAAAAATGACCTCACCGGAGGACTCGACTGCCTTGGTCAACTGGCGAAGCAGCGCCTTTTGGCCCGTCCCATCTGATTTCCCAGTTGACTTCGGTTTGCTGCTGTTCATCCTGCCCATCACTCCTTATCCGACAGCACAACGACGTCCAGTCGTTCCGCGTTCTCTTGACTTTACTCTCTGCTTCGCCGCGAGACCTTCCGGTTGTTGATGCCACTTAGAACAACCATACCTAGCATATTGCAACTACGTCGAGTAGAGCACGACCCGATCGCCCCCTTGCTCCTTGGCTTGGTACATCGCCGCATCGGCAAGTGAGGACACTTCCAACGGGGCCCGCTGTCCATCGATAACCGCCAGGCCGATGCTGAGTCCCATGATGAAATGGCCAGAGTCGTGGTCGACCACAAAATCCCTGACGACGCTGCAAAGCCGCCCGGCTATGTTATGCGCCTCTTCAACACCTGTGCCTTCCAGCAACACCGCAAACTCGTCACCGCCAACCCGGACTAGCAGATCCTCTGTCCGCAACTGCGATTCGAGAAGTTTGGCAATCTTCACTAGCACTTCATCGCCGGCAGCATGGCTGAGAGTGTCGTTGACGGCTTTGAAATTATCCAGATCCATGAACAGCAAGATGCTCTGCACGCCACGGCGCGCCCGGGCAGTTGTTCTGTTCATAGTCTCTTCCAACAAGCGTCGATTGGCCAGTCCGGTAAGATGATCGTGGTTGGCCAAATAGGCCAACTGCTCTTCGTGCTGCACGTGCTCGCTGATATCCCGGGCAATTGTTGACAAAAACCTGACCTGTCCATTCGGCGCCTTGTGGGAGAGGATAACTTGTGAAACCGGCGTTTCCTTGCCGTTTCGACCCAATATCGAGGCCTCGCCTGTCCAAATGCCGCCACTTATGGCAGTCGGAATAGCTTTTTCCCGTATTAACGAAGATTCCCTTGCCGGATGGTTGTCTATGATCATCCTTTCCGAGACGTTCTCATCAGGCCCAACATCCAACATCCTTCGCCCCGCCTGATTGATGTATGTGATACGCTGATCAGCGTCGGAGATGGCGACAAAGTCCGAGGTCGCCTCGACGATGGCAATAAGGCGCTCACGCTCTTCTTCGGCTCTCTTCTGTTCCGTCGTGTCGGCGATCAGTGCCATGAAGCCACTGACCTCATCCTTTCCGTCACGAAGCACGGTAGTCCAGAGACTGGTTTCCATCAGCGAGCCGTCTTTCCTTAGCTGGCTCCTCTCAATGACGTTGAACACCTCGCCCCGCTCAAGCCTACTCTGAATCGAGCGGTATTCTTCCCGTCGTTCCGGCGGCACGATTGGACTCGGCCGACCGATCACCTCGTGTTCGCTCCAACCGAAGATGCGCTCGGCCGCGCTATTCCATAATGTGACGTTGCCGGCGAGATCGGAAGCGATGATGGCGAGCGGCGACGCTCCAATCAGCGCCTTAACCACTTCGTGGCTCTCCCTGAGAGACTCTTCCACGCGCCTGCGCTCGGTAATGTCGGTAATCATTCCCAGGGCGCCCGCATAGTGCCCTGTTTCATCGAACAGAGGATTAGTGGACACGATCGCCCACAGGTCGGTGCCATCCTTGCGGCGAAATTGGAAGTCATGCGTTTCTTTGATGCCAGCCCGGCGACGCTCTAGGTAAGCGGCAGCGCTTGCGCGGGCCTCGTCGTCCATAAATGCGAAGAGCGGCAAGCCCAGCATCTCATCCGCGGCGTAGCCAAGCATCGCACATATCGCGCTGTTGGCAAACGTTGTCTTGTCGTCAGCATCGATAGCCCAGATACCCTCTTGTGCTGTCTCGACGATCTGTCGATACAATTTCTCGCTTTCCCGTACTTGAGCAGTCAACCGCCCTCGCTCTTCGGCTAACCGCGACTCAGCCACTCTCTTAGAAGCGAGCGCAGTGCTCAGAAGGCCAACACTTGCCACCACCAGCAGGTGCGAAACTGCAAGCCACAAGGACATTTGTCTGAGGATAACATTCAGAGACGCGACGAATATGACAAGAAGGGCGGTTCCCGCGACTTCCTTGGGTGAAAGGAGATAGGCCGCGATAAGAACAGGCACTGCATATAGAACTGCTGGTAACAGAAAGCTGGACCTGAGGCTT
>JAUSEJ010000942.1 GCA_030650265.1 Dehalococcoidia bacterium
TTAAGGCACACAAAGGCGATGAGCTAGCTACCGCCAGGGCTTTGCAGGCATTAGCCAACGTGACTACGGACCCAGAGACTAGCAAGCTGGCAAAGACTGATGCTGATTACTTCTTCGCCAAGCATCAGTAGCTAATACGCAATACAATCTCCGGCAGATATTGTTCATGGTCGGACCGCCTCACCAATGCGTTCGACGAAAGGGGTGACGAGTTGACTGAAATATACCGGAAGGTCATGGTCCCATTGGACGGTTCGGAACTGGCGGAATGTGTGTTATCGCATGTCAAAGCCCTGGCGGCTGTCTCGCACCCCGGGGGAATCATCTTCGTGCGCGTTGTCGAGCCTTTAAGTTTATCCACCGTAACCGGTTTTGATGTCAGCGCTGATTTATTCATGCGAATTGAGAAAGAGGAGCGGGCAGACGCCGAGAAGTACCTTCAGGGAATCGTTAAGCGTTTTGACGCCGACTCTATCTCAACGCGAGCCGAACTGCTCTTTGGGTTTGCGGCCGAGGCGCTAGCCAACTATGCCCGCAAGAACGCGGTCGACCTGATTGTAATCGCCACGCATGGCCGCTCGGGAATCAGCCGCTGGGTGTGGGGCAGTGTCGCAGACCGGCTGCTTCGTTCTGCTTGCGCGCCCATAATGATAGTGCGCGCACCTGGTTGCGCTCCCGAATACCCGCCCCAGGGAAAAGCATCCAACGTACCAAAGTAGTCTCCGAGGGGTTGGGATGAAACCCTCGAGGAAACGGTTTGAACTCATAGAGCATACAGCCGACACAGGCCTGGTAGCCAGCGGTTCCACACTGGCTGAGGCCTTCGCCAATGCCGCGTACGGCATGTTCTCCATAATAGCCGACCTCGTGAACGTGAGGGACTCGGAATCACGAAAAGTTGAGGTAACGGCAGATGACGCGGAGATGCTTCTGGTCACCTGGCTGAACGAGTTGTTGTACATTTTCGACGTTCACCGGCTCCTGCTGTGCCGGTTCGACATTACGGATTTCAACGGGCGCTGCCTGGCGGCCACCTGCTATGGAGAGAAGTACGACCCGTCGCGACATCAGATCAAGCTTGGCGTGAAGGCGGCCACCTACCACATGGTCAAAGTGGACTGCCTGAAGAACCAGGTGCGCGTCATATTAGACGTTTGAGGAATGAGAGGAAGACATCGTGCCGAAGTGGCAGGGGCGTGTCGAGAAGGTAGACGACTACCGCTGGCGCATACCGCAGAGCTACAAATCGGGCATGCGGGTGCCCGGCCTCATCTACGCCGACCAGGACATGCTCACTAACATACTGGATGACCAGGCTGCCGAGCAGGTAGCCAACGTCGCCTTCCTGCCCGGGATAGTGG
>JAUSEJ010000943.1 GCA_030650265.1 Dehalococcoidia bacterium
TAAAGATAGGCCATACCCAGCTTCGCTTCGAGCGGGAACGCCTCGGACGCAAATGGAAAGAATCCCTTCGTGCCGTTCTAGAGCACATGGCGGCGACAGGGGCTTCTAAGCCCCCATACTCCAGGACCATGTGACGTTCCCTCATCCCCGCTGATTGAGGGCGACGTAGGGGCGACCGCCGGTCGCCCTGCGATGTCCTATATAGCAAAGTTGTTCATCAGGAATAGCAGCGCCAAAAAGGCACCCACTACCAGAAACGGGGCATAGGGAATATAAGTCTTCATACTTGCCCGTCCGGTGAGTAGCAAACCAATAGATACCGCGGCAGCCAGAGCGAAGCCGAGGAAAAGCCCCGGTAACACAACAGGCCAGCCGAGCATTAGGCCGATGAATCCCGCCAGCTTCACGTCCCCGGCGCCCAGGCCTTTTGGATAAACGAAGAAGCAAGCATAGAGTAAAGCGAAGCCGACCGCGCCGCCGATTAAGGCTGATACCAGTCCGGGGCCTATCGGGGAAGTGAGAACAGCAAGACCAGCGGCTGGCAAGACCACAGTGTTGAGAACAAGCCGATGCTCCAGATCGACGATGAAGATCAGGGCCAGGATGATCAGGAACAGGGCGTCGAGGGCAAGTTCAGATGATAATCCGTATCGTTGCCAGAGAAAGGCGAACAGCACTGCCATCGATACCTCGACTATAGCGTGCCGAATTGGTAAGCGCGTGTGGCAGCCTGGACAGGCCCGGGCGCGTGAGAGTTCTCGCCACAGGCCCGATACCCGGGAAACAGGCAGGTTCCGGTGACAGGCTGGACAAACCGGTCCACCGGCGAGGCCCAAATCAGCCGGCAGTCTATCCGCCAGAATATTTACTACGATCCCGGCGGCCAATCCGACCATGGCGAAGATCAAAGCCTCCACCATAAGTTCCTCCCCATCAAACCGCACACCTGATGCGAGGAAAAACACAAAAGCACAAAGGCACTAAGGATCGAAAGCAAGAACTATGTGAAACTTTGTGTCTTAGTGCCTTTGTGTTTCCGTTACCCCTTCGTGCCAATGCCTGACAACTCCCTCATTATAGCATTCCGTTTGACAGAGGTGCGACCCTCATGTACAATGCCTGGCGTCGACAAGGGGACGAGGAGACAGGATTTGCCTAACTACGAGAAGCTTGTTGTTCCCGTGTTCTTAGCCATGACGGGACTGGGCATATCGCTGATACTAAATCCGCCACTAGTGTGGCTGCTTGCTATTGTTACTGTGGTTCTGGTCTGTATAGGCACCGACGGCGTAATACGTTCCCATCCTCGCATCTATCTCCGCAACGTTGGCTACACGCTGACTTTCTGGATTCTTCCCGGCTTGCTCACTATGGGAGCGTCAATGTTTTTGCGGCTCCTGCCGCCAGGGCCCATGGCCATATTGGGACTTCTCCTCTCTGGGGTTCTCCTCACCATCGTTATCCTCGCCGAGTATCACATAGTTGACAAACGCGATTCATCCTACCGGCTGGCCAGGCTGTTCTTAAACATTTCGAGCTATATGGCAGCTCTCGCCCTGTACTCGGCGATCTACAGCGTGAAGGTGCGGAGCATCCAATCTGCCACCTCCATCCTCATTATTAGCACGCTGCTCGCGGCCGAGATATTGAAGGAGAACGAACGGAACGCGGTGCGAATCTGGCTTTATGCCCTTGTCGCCGGACTGGTCGTTGGCGAGACAACCTGGGGGCTCAATTACTGGCCTATTGGCGGTGTGGCTGGTGGATTCTTCCTTGTGGTGGTGTTTTACCTGGTAACTGGACTTATTCAGCGCCACTTCTTGAGTAAACTGACGAAGACAGTGGTGGCCGAATACAGCTTCGTGGCGTTTATCAGCTTTATGTTTTTGTTCTCGTCGCGTTTTTGGGTGCATTGACGGCAATTGAGGGAAAGTTCGATGCAAACGGGCAGAAGAGGCACAGATGGCACTGGAGAGAAACTTGACTAAAGAAGAAACGGCGGAACTGACCTATCGACTCATGGCGGAGTTGGAGCAATTCGAATGCCTCAGTGAGGACATGCAAGAGTTGGATGTGACATCGCTCGCCGAGGTAGAGGCCCGCATCGCCGACATCAACGCCCAGTTGGACGCCATGGATTAGGAGATGGACCTTGGTATTGATGGCCAAAGTCATGACGCTCGGCCAGATGGTCGAGTGTCGCCAGATACTGAAATCCGAAGGGAATAAGGTAGTTTTCACCAACGGCTGCTTTGACATACTCCATCTTGGCCATGTCCAGTACCTCGAGCAGGCCAGAGCGCTCGGTGACATACTGGTTGTGGGGCTGAATGGCGACGCCTCGGTGAGGAGACTCAAGGGTGACAAGCGGCCCATAATGGGCGAGGACGAGAGAGCGCAGATCCTCGCCGCTCTGTGGTCGGTCGATTATGTGGTCATATTCGACGACGACACGGCGGAGCCACTGGTAGCCGCTCTACAACCGGATATCTACGTTAAGGGCGGCGACTATGCCGATGGTCGCGACCTGCCCGAGGCCGGCATTGTGCGGGGCTATGGTGGGAGGGTGTCGTTGCTACCCTTCGTGACCGGCCATTCA
>JAUSEJ010000954.1 GCA_030650265.1 Dehalococcoidia bacterium
CGGAAAGTTGCAATCGCTCCGTGTACGCACAGCCAACCGACGAAGATCAGGGGAGCCAGGGACAGAGCGATGACGTAGATGAGCCCCAGGAACAGGCCGGCGATGGGTACTACGAGCGTGGGCACCCGGATAAAAACGCCATTGTCTTTACCGGGCAGGAAATCGATCGCTCCCGTGATGCGAATTACTTCGAGGCTGGCCAGACTCCAGTAAGTACCTTCTGGAGCAAGTTCGCCTCCGCGATGCCGAGCGAGCCATTTCGGTATAGACTTCATGGTCGATGCCTCCTTTCTAAACGTGATTCCGCCCCGCTTCTTCCACCTGAGTAGAGTGTAGCATTCGAATTGGTTTAGGAGAATTCGGTGAATAGGGTATCTTGGGGGCATTCATGCAGTAGTTCGGGGCAACGTAGACTGACTACAGCCGTACAGGGAAAGCCCCTTTCAGTAGTGGAATTGCACCACGAGGAATTGGTGTATCTACATGCTTTTTCTTGGGGGAATACGGGGGAGAATTATTTTTCGCTCGGGGGCAATCTATCCCGGTCCCTATCGGGATTGATGTCGACGAGACCTTTGCGAATGGCGTATTTTATTAGTTCGGTCCGGTTGTGGAGGTCGAGTTTGGTCATTATGTTGGCCCGGTGTCGCTCCACTGTGCTAACCGCGATGCAGAGCTTGTCGGCAATGTCACGGGTGGATCGCCCCTCGGCGATCAGGCGTAGCACCTCTTGCTCTCTGTCGGTGAGACCATCATAGCTCATGCGCTCCTCGCCCGTATCTACCCGACGAAGGTAGTCGCGCAGGAGAACCTTGGCCATGGAAGGGTAGAGGAATACGTCACCCCTGAAAGCGGAGCGAATAGCGGTCAACAAGTCGGTTGATGCTGCTCTTTTCGGCACGTAACCGGAGGCGCCGGCGTCGAGGGCCTTGAAGAAGTGTTCCTCGCTGTCGTACATCGTAAGAGCAAGCACGGCTATGTTTGGATGGCGAGCCTTGATGGCTTTGGTTGCCTCGAATCCGTCGAGGTCAGGCATGGAAAGGTCCATGAGAACCACGTCGGGTTCAAGCCGGTCGGCGGCGCCGATGGCCTCCCTCCCCGTTGTCGCTTCGCCAGCCAGTTCCATGTCTCCCTGAGACTGCAGTAGCATGGTAATACCTGCGCGCAGGATTCCGTGGTCGTCCACGATAAGCACGCGGATTCGACGCTCGTGGTTGTTCTTTGTTGATGCGCTCATAACGTAATTGGCAGGCTAGCTATAATACGGCAGCCACCGCCGGGCCGCGATATCAGATCTAGCATGCCACCGGCCAGAAGGGCGCGCTCACGCATGCCCAAGAGGCCCACGGCCTCCCTTCCTTCAGATTGGTCGAGTTTTGCTTGTACGTCGAAGCCCCGTCCATCATCCATCACTTCAAGAATCACATCGCTATCGCATGATAGCTTGATCTCCAAAGACTTGGCGCCCGCGTGTCTAACGACGTTTGTGAGCGCTTCCTGGGCAATGCGAAACAAGATTGTCTCCAGATGCGGCGGGAGGCGCCGATCGCATCTCGATGTGTCAACCTGAATAGCGAATCCGCCCTGCTCCGATGCAAGGTTGGCGTACCAGCGAAGTGCCGAAGCCAAACCAAGGTCGTCGAGAAGAGCAGGACGCAGGTCGTTGATGAGCCGGTGAACATCGGCGACGGCCAATTGGGCGAATTCCTGAAGTCGGCCCAACTGCGACCGGGCCGTCCGGGGATCCTTGTCGATGGCGATCATAACAGCCTCTAGGCCGGTGGCCAGGCCTGTAAGAGTTTGGCCCATTTCGTCGTGAAGCTCCCGGGCCACTCGCTTGCGCTCGTTCTCTTGGGCGGTAATGATCCGCTTGAGGACCTCACCGCGCAGTTCTCTCTCCTTCTGAAGCTCGCGATTCCAGTGTTCCGCCTGCATTCGCTGTCGGGTTTCGGTCTCGGTAGCATCCTGCTGGAGCCTCAATCGTTCTTGTAAGGCCTCGGTAACTTTCCTTGTCTGCACCATGTCCCATTCTTTGAGTAACTGGACCGTCCAGTAGGCGATGGCGACGACGATGGCAGCCCGGAAAAGTTGCACGGGAATGCCAATCAG
This sequence comes from Dehalococcoidia bacterium, assembly GCA_030650265.1. The sequence continues at coordinate 2,110 of JAUSEJ010000954.1, forward strand.
TTGGAAGAAGGAGGCGTAGTTGAGCAGCGAAGCAGGAGGAAACGTTGCAGGCCTGACGATGAGGCCATCGAACACGCCGCTCAGAGCGAAGAGGCCAGCCAATAGGCGGGCGGCGGTTCCACCGCGAGGGCAATGCTCCTTGAGAACTGCGCCGTTGAGTCGCCATAGCCCGATGGAGACCAGCATAGCGCCCGGTAGGTAAAGGAGATAGCGATAGTATATGGTAGCAACGCCGCGCCATTCCATAAAGGACGACGGATGGATTAGAGCGTAGGCGACCGTTGCTGCCAACCAGATGGCGGTCATCGCTAGAGGAAGATACCTCAGCATAGGGTTGGCTATGCCCGTGTGTTGTAACAGTCGCTGACCAAGGTGGATGAGAAAGAAAAGGGAACAAAGAAACAGCACAAAGGCTAGCGTACGAGCCCAATCGCCGCTGGCGAGAAGTCCATTGTCGGCCTGATCTAGTCCCGGGTGGCATTCCAAGCAATTGGAGGGCTGGATCTGGTGAAGGAGCAAGCCGACGTCGGGCCCTGCGGTCGATCTCGGGATGGCGGTGAACATCTCAAGCCATTCCGACATACCGGCGATGATGCCGAAGATTCCCAGTGGAGCAAGGACGCGAGGGAGGAGTCCCGTTGCTAGACTCCGGCGAGACTCGCGCGTAACCAGCACCCCCATGAGAAAGAGCGCCAAACCATGCAAGAAGTAAACGGCGACGATATTATCCTTGAAGACGTCCGAGAACCCATCCACGTGGTTCCTCCCACGTGTGCCTCGTAGGCAACACTGGCCACGACATTGTAACCAAGAGTTTAGCGGTTGCTCTGCCGCACTTCGGGAAAATCATCAAGTACGAGAGATCCTTGATGAAGCGGTGGATGGGCCGGTTCAGCCTGGCTTGTGCGACCGCTATCCATATTTCAATTCTACCGCCTATCCGGCGAATTGTCTATGACCTAAACGTGAACTCTTACATACATCGCTTGCAGAAAACGGGGATACATGGTATAAAAACGGTGTTGTTGGACTGAAGCAGCAGGCTCGCAGCGGTTAAAACGAGTTTTCGCATTTGGTAGCGAAAACCCTTGACAGGAATGTGGGGCTTGTGATATTATCAACGATGCTGAAGTCAGCACCCCAGAACTTCAAAAGGAGGCTTTTGGAGACACAGGGTTGTGTCTCTGGGATTTTCTAGCTAGATAGCT
>JAUSEJ010000963.1 GCA_030650265.1 Dehalococcoidia bacterium
AGAATCTGACAGAGGACAAATACGGCAATAAATGCTCCCAGATTAACGATCGCTTTCGGCAAAGGGGCAACCGCTATCAGCCGCTCTGCAATTGGCCCGTATCCCTTGAAGGCAAGGTAGATGCTGGCGAACAGACCGAACAGCTCGAGAAAGCCATTAATGAAGCCGTTTCTTATCCCCGCAATCACAGAGAGAAAGAGTAGAAGAAGCGCCAGCAGGTCGACTATGTTTAGCTCGATCCCGTTGAAGGCCATCTCCCGCTGTCCTCCTACGCCGGCGCTACAGGTTGAATAGAACGTTGAGCAGATCGCCGTCCTTGACCACGTAGGTTTTGCCTTCCAGACGAAGCAAGCCCTGTTTCTTGGCTTCCACCAGGCCACCAACGCGAATCAAATCATCGTAGTGGACGACTTCGGCGCGGATGAATCCCCGCTCTAGATCGGTGTGTATGGCGCCTGACGCCTTCTGGGCTGATGAGCCTTTGCGAATGGTCCAGGCCCGCACTTCGTCGGCCCCGCCGGTTAGAAAAGAGATGTAGCCAAGGAGGTGGTAGCATATTCTGATGACCCGGTCGAGGGCCGATTCGGTTACGCCCACGGATTGGCGAAACTCCTCTGCCAGTTCCTCATCGTCGAGTTGAGCGATCTCCATTTCCACCTTTCCGGGCACGACGGCAACTTCGGTTCGTGGTCTGGCGTAGGTCTGCTTCAACCGCGCCTCCAGGGCTCCAGCCTCAGGTATCTGGTCTTCGTGGATGTTGACAAGGACGAGCATGGGCTTGGCGGTTAGGAATTGAAAAGGACGGATGACCTTCTCTTCTTCATCGTTAAGGTCGAGAGCGCGAATGGGAACCTCGCCCTCGAGGGCCCTCTTCAGCTTCGCAAGGACCACCGCCTCGAGTTCGTAGATAGCCTTTTCGGCCGCCTTCGCCTTGTGAGTCGAATCTTTGATTCGCTCAAGGCGACGCTCGATGATGCTGAGGTCGGAATAGGCCAGCTCCATGTCGAAAGTGGCGATATCATGTTCCGGGTCCACCGCATCCCCGGCGCCTGGACCGGCGACACGGGGAATTGAAGGATCGTCAAAGGCCCGCACGACCTGAACCAGCGTATCGGCCTTCTGTACGCTGGTCAGTAATTGACCGGTAAACCCCTCGCTTTTCCCAAAGCCAACGGCAAAGCCGCCAATGTCCACGTATGTGATGTCGGCCGGAACGATGCGCTTTGGCTTGAAGATCTCGGCCAGCTTTCCGAGCCTGACATCGGGAACCTTAACCACGGCAACGTTGGCCTCTGCCCCTGCTGGTGTATGGACGTTCAAATCGGCGTGCGCCTTGGTCAGCGCGTTGAAAACTGTCGTCTTCCCGCTAGTGGGAAGGCCTATGATAGCTACCTGCATGATCACCTCGTACGCTACGATGCTGTGAGAAGTATACCATAACTCGAGCCTCAGGGGCTCAAACTTGCATCCTCGGCGCTAACTAACTCAGCGAGGAAAGCATTTAGCCCGGTGCGTCCGGGCCGCCCTTCCGGAAGAGGGAGAGGCGTTTCGCCAAAGCCGTCAGACGATGGGTGTCCAGCAAAAGAATCGTGGCGTAAACCAAAATGAAGTTGTTGGCCACGGCATTCGCCATGCGGGCGGCGGTCAAAAACGATCCCAGAGACCCCTTGGGGAGTTCATAGCCAAAGGCAAGGTCGTGCAAGGCCATGTTAAGCCAGAAAGTAATGCTTAGGGCTATCAGAATTGGCCTGAACCGGGGATCAAGGGCGCTGGCCACGACGAGGAAGGGAAACACGCCAAACATCCAGTTTTCATGGACCTCGGTAGGCAACATGAAGAAGGCAAAACTCAGCATGGAGCAGACAAAGAATACGTGGGCCTCCTGTGACTTCCTTCGCAACGAGCAGAGGCACAGGATGGTCAGTATGGCGAAGAGGGCGAAGCCGATAACACGATAGCTTGCCACGCCGAGAAACACGTCAGTATCCCTGGTCCAGTTTTTGCCGCCGCTGACCAGCCACCAGAAATTATGGGCATTGGCCGAAACATTGTTGTAGTTACCGACGTTTGCTTGAATGGCAGTCCACATCTCACCAGCAGTGCCGGCGATAAGGAAGGGAACGATGCTGACGACCGTGACCCCGGCGACGACGATGGCGCAGAGAGCAGATCGCTTGAAGCCAAAACGGTGAAGGGTGAGAAAAGTGGCAATGATGACGATGGGTAGGCTCAGAGGCTTGATTAGTAGCGACAAGGCGAGAAGAAGCCAGGAAACCTCTGGCAAGCCTCTAACGAGGAGGATAAACGCGAGAAAAGCGAGAAGGGTATTGATGCCATCCACGCCTCCCCAATAGGCGGTATTCCAGATCACGGCCGGGTTGAGAGCAAAGGCCAGGGCTCCTAGCAGGGCGGAGTTGGGCGTTACTCTTCGTCGCAAGAACAGGTAGATTGCCAGAGAAGCGGCGACATCGGCGAGAATCGCGGTGGACTTCAGCACCACCCCAAAGAGCGGGCTGGAAGTGTCGAAAGATGGCGAAAGAAGCGAATAGAAATGCCCGAGGGCCTCAAGCATGTAGAGGAAAACAGGTGGATAGTTGTAGGGGATATAGATGCTGGCATGGTAGATGGCCGTTATTTCGCCTCGCGCTACCACCTCCGTCCAAAGTCGATAGTCGCGCACGTCGTAGCCTGGCAGCGGTGCCAGGGCGAGCCGGACGAGAAGGGCCGCAAGGACAACCAACAACCAGGCCGGTAGTGAAATCAGCCTACGATACAGCTTGATCAATCTGATCGGTGGTCCCCTGCTTCGATGTGTAATGGCCCGCTGAGCCATTCTAACACAGTCGGAAAACGTCCAGCAAGGTGTTTGGCCTGCAAACCCGGTTAATGGGTTGCCAACTGGCGTCTCCTCTGTTAGAATTAGGCAAATTCCGCAGACAGATATGCAGCGCAGGAGGTGTCTATTTGTGAGCCTGAGAGGAAAGGCAGCAATCGTCGGATTCGGTGAGCTGCCTACTTCAAGATTAAGTCCCGGTAAAACATCTTCGCAACTACTGGCCAAGGCATCAAGTATTGCCATTCGGGATGCCGGGTTGCGGAAAGAGGATATCGACGGCCTGATCACGTTTGGCGTGGGCGAAGCCAATGCCCATCACTTGCCGGAGTACATGGGTTTGAATCTCGCCTTCAGCGAGGGCGTGACGACGCACGGAGCCAGTGGTGCTTACTCCATCGCGCTAGCGGCGGCGATGATCAATGCTGGCGTAGTGAACTACATGCTCTGCACCTTCGGTGGCACCGTTGACCGACAATTGGGAGGGTCGACGCCATCAG